>DIAL01000104.1:18738-19369 GCA_002414705.1 Flavobacteriaceae bacterium UBA5079 | reverse complement strand
CAAAAAATGTAAATTTTCAATAACATGGATACGAGCCAAATAGGGGTGTTAGCTGCATTTGCGGCATCTAATAATTCTAACCCTGGAATATGTATAATATCTGTAATACCAAAAGTAAGTAAACCGATAAGCAAACTGATTAATGTACCAGCTCCAATAATAATTAAGATAATACCAATAAACTTGGCAATGACTTTGAAAAAGAATAAGAAGATATTTCCTATAGCATCAAAGAAATTTTGTGAACTTGATTTAATACTATTACCATGTTTTTGAAAATTTACATTTTTTGCTGCACCAGAAACAGAGTCAGAAACCGATTTTGCAGTTCCGGATAAAGAATCGCCTACATTTTTGGCAACATCGGAAACGTTATCAAAGCCGTCTTTAATTTTTTTTTCAATGTTACTAATGTTGACAGGCTCACCAGTCATGGTAAGCTTGTCAGCAGTTGTTTTGGCTTCAGGAATTAAAATCCATAATAGAATATAAAGGAAAACACCTGTGCCAGCACCAAATATTAAGATAATCCATAGTAAACGAATCCAGATAGTATCAATACCAAAATAATGTCCTAATCCAGCTGATACACCGCCAATATAGGAGTTTTCAGTATCTCTAAATAGTTTTT
>DIAL01000104.1:12888-18594 GCA_002414705.1 Flavobacteriaceae bacterium UBA5079 | reverse complement strand
GGTTCGTCTTCAAATATTTCATCATCTACCAAATAATCTTCAGGTTGTCCCATTATGGTGATAACGTCTTCCACTTCTTTATTGCCAATAACTTGTTTGTCGTGCTTAATACGTTCGCTAAATAATTCGGCAATACGAGCCTCAATGTCTGATATGATTTCAGATCGTCCTTGTGAGTCTGTAAATGAACGTTTTATAGCCTCAAGATAGCGTTGTAATTTTAGGTATGCATCCTCATCAATGTGGAAAAATATACCTGCTAAATTTATGTTGACTGTTTTATTCATTATTTCGTGTTTTTTTGACTGGTTACTATATTAACTGCATTTTGTAATTCGTTCCAAGTTGTGGTTAATTCATTTAAAAACAACTTGCCGGTTTCGGTAAGACCATAGTATTTTCTTGGTGGTCCAGATGTGGATTCTTCCCAACGATAATTAAGAAGTCCGGCGTTTTTTAGTCTGGTAAGTAGCGGATAAATGGTACCTTCCACAACCAGCAATTTGGCATCTTTTAAAGTGTCTAATATTTCGGCAACATAAGCGTCATCATCTTTTAATACCGAAAGAATACAATACTCTAAAACACCTTTACGCATTTGTGCTTTTGTGTTTTCTATTTTCATACGTGTCTTTTAATTTTAATTAAGCCAAACCGCTTAAAGCTCGTTTTTCTTAATGATTTTTTTAAACTGTTCATTTTTTGATTAATTTTATTGATGAAATACTACTGATTATTTTAAAAACTTAATTGTTAAAGGATATTGAAATGCTTCTCCATCTCTTGCCGATAAAGCGGCTTTTACTATAAAAACCAATTCTAAAATAAATCCTATTACGGCTAAAAATCCTAATCCACCTGTTATGTAAAGTAGCGGTGAAGGTTTACTGATGTTAATTTGAATACTATCAAACATGTTAAAATCCAATAAATCTAAACCAGTAAATAAATTGAAAATGAAAAACGGAACGGTAATCATCCCAATAATTAAAGCATATAATAAAATGCTCATTTGAAAATTAATAGCTTGCTTTCCATGTGTGTCTACAAATTCCGATTTATCTTTATTCATAACCCACAAAACTAATGGCCCAATGAAATTTCCAAAGGGAATCATAAATCTTGAAAAGGTAGATAAGTGAATAAATGTGGCTATATTTTTTTGGTGGTTATCAATCATTTTAAAAAGTATATAATAGTTTCTTATGCAAATATATATCTAAAGGAAGGTATTATGCAATACAAAGTACTTAAATTTAACATAAAATTAACAAATAAGAATCCGTTTATTTTCAATATATTTATGAAAAATAATAGATCAAATGACTGTTTCTCCTAGTAAACTTAATATGTTTCTAATGTTCAAATTGCCAGCCGCTTACTTTACTGGAGTACGAACAAAATCTTTAAATTCTGAACAATGTGTGGTAACAGTTAAGCACCGATGGATTAATCAAAATCCATTTAAATCTATGTTTTGGGCTGTTCAAGGTATGGCAGCCGAATTAACAACTGGAGCTTTAGTGATGCAGAAAATTAGAGCCAGTGGAAAAAATATATCCATGTTGGTAGCATCTAATAATGCTAGTTTTTCTAAAAAAGCAACAGGACGAATCACATTTATTTGTAAAGAAGGCTTTAAAATAGATGAAGCCATAAAAAAGACTATTGAAACAGGCGAAGGACAAACTATCTGGATGCATGTGGTTGGTTCTAATTCCGAAAATATAGAAGTTTCTCAATTTAATTTTGAATGGACGCTGAAACTAAAACGCTAAAGGGTAGTTTATTGTAAATAATTTTACTTGAAATTTTGAAATATTTATTCAGAATATACGCGTAATTGTAACATATAATTAAAATTGACAACCAATACAAGTATCAATCTTAAAAATGCTTAAAATATGAATGCACACGAAATAGATTATGTCATTTATGGCGAAGAAATGCAATATGTTGAAATAGAGCTAGATCCTCAAGAAGGTGTTGTTGCTGAAGCAGGTAGTTTTATGATGATGGATGATGGTATCCAAATGGAAACTATTTTTGGTGATGGTTCTGCCAAAAACAAAGGATTAATAGGTTCTATTTTGGGAGCAGGAAAACGTATTCTAACAGGCGAAAGTTTATTTATGACAGCCTTTTATAATAATTTGGTAGGTAAAAAGCGCATCAGTTTTGCTTCACCTTACCCAGGAAAAATTTTACCGATAGATTTATCTGAATTTGGCGGAAAATTTATTTGTCAGAAAGATGCCTTTTTATGCGCTGCAAAAGGCGTTACTATTGGTATCGAATTCAGCAAGCGGTTAGGTCGCGGACTTTTTGGTGGTGAAGGTTTCATTATGCAAAAATTAGAAGGCGATGGAATGGCATTTGTACACGCTGGCGGAACTATGGCGAAACGTGTTTTACAACCAGGTGAAATTCTTCGAGTTGATACAGGCTGTATTGTTGGTTTTACACAAGGTATAGATTATGATGTGGAATTTGTAGGTGGTATTAAAAACACCATTTTTGGAGGCGAAGGCTTGTTTTTTGCTAGATTACAAGGTCCTGGAACGGTATATATACAATCTTTACCATTTAGCCGATTGGCAGGTCGTGTCCTTGCTTCTGCTCCTCAAGGAGGAGGAAAAGATAAAGGTGAAGGCAGTATATTGGGTGGATTGGGAAATTTATTGGATGGTGATAATCGTTTTTAATTTTTTCAACAACCTATTAACAATTTTAAATTATCTATAAACCTTAATGGATTAAAGGTTTATAGTTTTGTTTAATGCTTTAAATTTTATTCTGCGTGTTAAAGTTTTCTTTACAAAAAAAAAGCAATCTCTTTTTTTACTATATTTATGGATACCAAAAAACAGTAAGAGCCTATAAAATAAATCTACTTTTTTAACCTTAAATTTGAAAGAAATGGCAAGAGCAATGTTCGAGTACACTAAAACCGTTCTTAATAAAGTAAGCTTTGATGCAACCTTATTCTGTAGAGAAGTACAAAAAGCCCTTCAGCGATTACTACCTTATGAAATTGAAGAACTTAAAATATATATTGAATCTTTAGTGAGGCAGAATCCAGATTTAGATCAATGTTTAATATACTTGAAAACATAATAAATAACAAAGCGACCAATGATGGTCGCTTTTTTTTATTTTGGAAGTGGACTAATTATATTAACATTTTGAAATGCAATTGCACCTCTAATAATACCAGAAATTACGCTATGCATGGCATCAATAATCTGCATTTTTAGTTCGCTTTTATGGTAAAGTATACTGACTTCTCGTGCTGGTGAAGGCTCATTAAAATAATGTAAGTTTAGTTTAGCTTTATCACTTAAATCTAAAGTATGTAAATAGGGAAGGAGTGTCATGCCAAGCCCTTCATCAGATAACTTAATTAAGGTTTCAATACTACCACTTTCCAACTGAAACAAGTCGTCATTGTGATTTTTAAACGCTTTACATAAATTAATTACACCATCTCTGAAACAATGTCCATCTTCCAGTAATAGCATATCATCAATATCTAATTCAGAGCTGTTAAGTTTTCCTTGAGTATGCAATCTATGATGTTGTGGAATATAACCAACAAAAGGCTCGAAATATAATACGCGCTCTTTTATATAATCATTTCCCAGTGGTGTAGCTGCTATAGCAGCATCTAAATGCCCCTCTTTTATACGTGAAATAATTTCTTCAGTGGTAAGCTCTTCAATTTTTAGTTTTATTTTTGGATATTTTTTTATGAAAGCTTTTAAAAACATAGGAAGTAATGTTGGCATAATAGTAGAAATAATTCCCAACCTAAATTCGCCACCAATAAAGCCTTTTTGCTGATCTACAATATCTTGAATTCTGTAGGATTCATTAACAATATTCTTGGCCTGGTTTACAATTTTTTTGCCTACTTCCGTTAATTCTATAGGTTTTTTACTTCTATCAAAAATAAGAATATCTAACTCGTCTTCTAATTTCTGAATTTGCATACTCAATGTTGGTTGCGTAACAAAACAGGTTTCTGCTGCTTTAGTGAAATTTTGCTGTTCAGCAACTGCTAATACGTAATATAGTTGTGTAATAGTCATCTGTATCAATTTAGGTTATAAAAATATAAAAACTATCAATAAAACTTATGACTAAAGCGCTTAAATATATCTTAAATTTGCTTTGAACTTAAAAATGAGATGATTATGACATTAAACACATTAGGATTAGATCACGTAAAAACAAAAGATATAGCAAAAGACCTAAATGGTTTATTAGCAAATTTTCAAGTATATTATCAAAACTTAAGAGGTATACACTGGAATATTAAAGGGAAACGCTTTTTTGATTTGCATGTGAAATTTGAAGAATTATATACAGATGCTAACTTAAAGGTTGATGAAATTGCCGAACGTATTTTAACATTAGGCGAAACACCACTACATACCTTTGACGATTATATTAAAGCAGCAAAGGTACCTGTTGGAAAACATGTTTCAGAAGATGAAAAAACGGTACGCTTAATTGTAGATTCTTTGTCTGAATTGCTGAAAATTGAGCGTCAAATTTTAAATAAATCAGGCAATGCAGGAGATGAAGGAACTAATTCTATGATGAGTGATTTTATTACTCAACAAGAAAAAACAGTTTGGATGATGAAAGCTTGGTTGAACGAAACCGTTTAATATTAGATTTTTATTAAAAATGAAAGCGACCTGCATACTGTATACAGGTCGCTTTTTTTTATGTGTTTTATAATTTAAAACCGAATACTGATTTCTGAATCTTCTTTTAATTCAAATTTAGCATCATTAAAGGTTGGTGGTCCCATTAACATTGGGTTATTGGACATTCCGTAAGATTCCTTTGGCATACCATTAGCTTCAAAATCCATACGCAAATTATCATTTTCGTCATGAACTACCATTACAGCATAATTTCCTGATTTTACATTTTCAAAAGTAGCTACGGCTTGACCATCTATAACTTTAACTTTAGCACTTTGGATTCCGTCCGCTTTCATAAATGTATCAGATGAGTGTAAGCCTATTAATACATGACCTTTAGCGTTTAATGGATTTACCACTTTAACGGTAATAGTATGGTTTTGTAAACTATCCTGAGCATGAGATATAAAAGATGTTAGGGTCAAAGCGATAATAATTGCAAGCGTTTTCATAATTGTTGGTTTTTAGATTAATACGCTGTAAATGTATCATGATTCTTCATGTTCTGAAAAGTAAGCTAACTGAACTGTCGCTTTTTTAGGATGGATTGTAAAATGTTCAAGAAATGTGTATTAAATTAATCCACGTGCTTTAATTTCCAAATACTTATTAATGGTATTCAGTGTTAAATCTTCGGGAGGTGTTAAAATGCTTTGAATACCGTGTTTTTGTAATTCGTTAATGATGAGTTTCTTCTCGAAAACAAATTTCTCGGCAATGGTTTTTTCAAATATTTCAAAAGTATTCTGCGATTCTTTCTGTGTGAGTTTATCCAATTCCGTATTCTCAAAAAATATAACTACTAATACATGGTGTTTGGCAATTGCTTGTAAATACGGTAACTGTCTGTGTAAAGCATCCAAGGTTTCAAAATTGGTGTAGAGTAATAATAAACTTCGTTGGTTTAAACTACGCTTCACATCAATATAGAGTCTAGAGAAATCGGATTCCGAAAAATCTGTATCTAAATTATAGAGGGTTTCCATAA
>DIAL01000104.1:8031-12829 GCA_002414705.1 Flavobacteriaceae bacterium UBA5079 | reverse complement strand
TATAGAGGGTTTCCATAATCTGATTCATTTGTGATGGTCTGCGTTCAGCAACTACTTTATTAGCCACTTTCCTAGAAAACGCAAACATACCAGCTTTATCTTGCTTTTTTAAAGCCACATTACTTATTACCAGTGTGGCATTAATAGCATAATCCAAAAGACTTAAACCATTAAAAGGCATTTTCATGGAACGACCTTTATCAATCACGCTATAAATAGGTTGGAAGCGCTCATCCTGAAACTGATTTACCATTAATTGACTGCGTTTGGCAGTAGCTTTCCAATTTATATTCCGAATATCATCACCTTGAACATATTCCTTAATTTGCTCAAATTCCATGGTGTGACCAATTCTTCGGATTTTTTTCAAACCAAATTCAAAAATTTTATTCGAAAATGCCAACAACATATATTTCTTCAGCTGAAGAAAGGATGGATAGTTTGGAACCATCGCATCTTTTCCAAATTGAAAACGACGCGTTAATAATCCAATAGGCGACGTAACATATACATTTAGGTTTCCAAAATGATATTCTCCACGTTCCAAAGGACGCAACGTATAGGTGATTTTTTTGTCCGATAATTTGTCGAGTTTAGTGTCTATTTCAAAATCACGTTTCTGATATTGAAATGGCATTTCATCAATCAATTTTATTTTAACGTTGAAGTTGTATCCATTCTTTAAAGTAATTTCAATAGGATTATCATCACCATTACTTAATTTTTCTGGTAGTAAACGTTTTGCACCAAACCCTTCTTGTTTGAATAATAATATACTATCAAAAAGTGTAAGTATTAAAAACGCACCAAACAGCATGACGCTAATTGGTAAAAGTCCCGGAAATTGATAAGCCATCAGGAATAGAAATGCAAACACCATTAAGGCTGCAAAAAACCGAAACTCTAAATAAATATGTTTAAAAATACGTTTCAATTATCTTGGTATTTCAATCGTTTCAAGAATCTGATCTACGACTTTGTCTACAGTAAAAGCTTCCATTTCGCGTTCTGGTGTTAATACCAAACGGTGTTTTAAAACGGCCTTTGTACAGCGCTTTATATCATCTGGAGTTACAAAATCACGGCCTTGAATAGCCGCATTGGCTTTTGCTGCGTTTAAAATAGCTATAGAAGCTCGTGGTGAAGCACCTAAATATAAGTTAGCATTATTACGGGTATTATTTACAATAGAAGCAATGTAATGTAGTAAATGGTCTTCTACCAAAATTTGTTTTATTAAGCCTTGATACGTAATAATATCTGCCGCTTTTAAAACCGGATTTATCGTGTTATAATCCAGTTGGTCTTCACGTTTATGGTTGTCAACAAGAATCTGAATTTCATCATCTAAAGATGGATAATCCACATTAATTTTAAAGAGAAAACGGTCTAATTGCGCTTCTGGCAAACGATAGGTTCCTTCCTGTTCAATTGGGTTTTGGGTTGCAAAAACCAAGAAAGGTGGCTCCATAATAAATTGATTGTTATCAATTGTAATTTGGCGTTCGGCCATAACTTCAAACAAAGCAGCTTGTGTTTTTGCAGGTGCTCTGTTAATTTCATCAATTAAAATAATATTCGAAAAAATAGGCCCTTTTTTGTATTCAAACTCATTGGTTTTTACATTAAAAATGGATGTTCCTAAAATATCACTCGGCATTAAATCTGGTGTAAATTGAATTCTGCTAAAATCCACATCCAAGGTGCGTGCTAATAATTTTGCAGTAACGGTTTTTGCAACACCTGGAACACCTTCAATTAATGTATGTCCATTGGATAAAATGGAAATAATAAGCAGTTCAATCATTTCATTTTGACCAACTATAATTTTACCGATTTCGGTTTTAATGCTTTCTACATGCGCTTGCAAAGGCTTGAGGTCAATTCTGTTTGTAAAGCTTAAATCTTCACTTTCGTTCTGGTTAATATCTTCCATTATATATTGTTTTTTGTAAAATGTTCAATTTGTTTGTTAAGTGCTATAAGCTCTTTCTCGGTGTGGTTGTTTTTCGACTTTAAAAAGGTAATTAAATCGATAAGCGATTTCGTGTCTTGAACCGTGTTGGATGATTTTACGGCTAGTTTCTGAATAAAACGTTCGCTAAATTCATTGGTTTCTAAATAGTATGAGGTTCTTATGAATTCTAAAAAATAGGTAATTTTTTTATGAATGATATTCGAGTAATCACCATGTTGGTAATACAAATCGCCTATGGTTTGGGTAAACTCAACCGTTGAATTTTTTAAAGGTTCTACAACAGGAATAATGCGTTGGGTTCGTTTTCCTTTAAAAATGACAAAGATTATTAAACCTATTAAACTGATATAAAATGTCCATTTTAACGCTGGATTACTCAAAATAAAGCGCAGTGGACTTTTTATGACTTTCCGGCCACTTTTGTAATAATTATCCCAAATAAGGTTATTGTTTTTTGGTAAAAAAGATAAAACCGTTGCTGCATAATCTGCTTTATCATCTAACAAATGATAGTTAGTAAAGGCAAACGGATTGCTATGAATATAAAAGGAACCACCATTTTCTCCGAAAGGTGTTTTTATGAAATTCACTTCTTTAATTAACTTACCGTCATCTTCCATATAGCCTAAAACATGAGCGTTTGTTGTATCTATAGATGTGAAATAACTGTTTTCAATAACATCATCAAACCGTTTTTCGTTAGCTTTTAAATTTTTATTTACAAATAAGGATTTGGAAGGATCTTTAAAAAATCCATCATAATCTCTGTCTATTTCTATGTTTAAGGTGTCTGCAAATTTTCCATAAATATAATTAGCACTGATAAAAACGGTGTTGCCATTTTCAACAAATTTTAAGAGCGCATCAGATCCTTCATCTTCCAAACCAATGTAATCGTTTATTAGCAGTAGTGAGGTGTTTGTTGCATTTGGAAAGTCTTTTAGTTTTTCATAAAGCGTTTTTTCAGACGTTTCTATTGGATTGGAAGTGAACGTTTCCAACTCATTATAAAGTACAAAGCAGCCTAGCGGAATTTTATCGGCAGCCGAGTAGGAGTTTCTCCAGTTTAAGGCTTTTGGTTTGCTAACTTCGGCAATCATTAACAACACGATAATGGCACCAATGCTGTATAAAGCTATTTTTGAGCGTTTATCCATTAATACGTTTGTTTAGGGTTGAAAAATCAGCTTGATTTTTATTGAAAGCGTCTTCATCTATAGCAAATTCGCCATACCAAACGTAATCATATATATACGAAATGCGTTTGAATAACTGCTTGGTTGCATCATCTGAAATCTCATTTAGATAATCTAAATTCGTTTTGTCATAATGCCAATCAATAATATTTTTATTCGTTAGATTTTTAAGAGATTTTAAATATAAATAGCGTGTTGCCAAGCGGTAATTGTTTTCTTTTAAAGCTGTTTTTATCAAGTTTTCAAAATCTACTTGTTGAATGTCTTCTTCAATATATCCGAAATTGTCTATGGTGTTTTCTTTCGTTTTAAAAACAGAACTTACAGGTGAATTCAATAAAAACGTAATAAATAAATACATTGCACCAGCAGCTAAAAGTCCGTAAACAATGTATTCCATGGTTTCATAATCTATGAAATCTATGTCAATTCCGAATAAATTTCCTAACCAATTAAAAAATTTACGAAGCAATTGTTGCAGTAAATTTACACCTCCCGTATCGTTTATATTGTAGTTGAAATCATTTCCAGAATAACGCTCGTTTAAGCCTTCTTTAAAATAGGTAACTGTTACGTTTGTGGAATCTTCCTGGATTTTATTTTGCCCAAAAGAAACAACGTGTTTAAGTATATATAAACCTGTTAAAAAATAGCTGCTATGTATTGTTGGTCTATTCATTTACACCAATATCTTCAATACGTTCGCGTAAATAACTATTGTAACGTTCTTCGTGAAGGTTGAAAAATAACACGCCATATGCCAATTGTGATAAGGCTTGTGCGAAAATAAAGGTTAAAATAAATATAGCAAAACCAATGGTAAAAACAAGAGTAGCAAAGGTGCTTGTCATAAAATCCACATCACTTTGTACTGAAAAATACGTGTAAATTCCAATAATAAAACCTGGTATGGATAAGATTAAAAAAGTTAGCATGAAGTTCAGAATTCCAATCACCAATCCGTAAAAAACGACACGAATAAAGTTGGAAGTTGTAAAGGACCAACCTTCGGAAATAGCATCACCAACGGATTTGTTTCCACTAAAAATAGCCATAAATGATAATCCAAAAAAAGCATTCAAACTAAAGCTAATAGCATATTGCGCTAACATGCCTAAAAGGGGTATAAATGCTAAAATAACAGACACAACCATATAGCCTAAATACATGGCTACACCAATAAGAATAAAGAGAATAATGGTTCCAATATTCTTTTTTATGGCAGACCAAATGTTTATGGACTGTACATTACCGTTGTTTTCCACATACTCATTAATATATGCGCTAGAAAAACTATAATTTATTATGGCTGTGATAAAAAGGATTAGGACTAAAACAATTCCTCCAATAATTAAATACATATCATTGTCTATCGTGTCACTTACACCAAAACGGAAATCGCGACTCGCCATACCCATAAAACCTGTAACTAATAAATAGGAACCAATAAGTGTTAATATGATACTGATAGCATTATAACGCAGATAAAGATTGGTGTAATGCTTAAAATTTAGTTTTAAAAACTGGAAATAATTATTGACGATATCACCAAAATTATTCCGTGTACGAAGTTCTAAATATGGTTTTTCCACACGATTGGTTTTACAGATTTAAGGCTGTTTTT
>DIAL01000104.1:7595-7882 GCA_002414705.1 Flavobacteriaceae bacterium UBA5079 | reverse complement strand
GTAATAAAATATAATTAATGATAACGAAGCTAAAATAATTCCATAGGCTAAAATGGGATGCATTTGTTCGCCAAAACGGGTAAAGAATCCTTCAATAAAGCCGGCTATAACAATAAATGGCATGGTGCTAACCACGATTTTTAAACCATCTTTGGCACCTTTCATAAAGGCCACACGTCTGGAATATGTTTTCGGGAATAAAAAGCTGTTTCCCATAACCAAACCAGCGCAACCAGCAATAACAATTACTGAAATTTCAATGGTTCCATGCAGCCATATAGTTGACG
>DIAL01000104.1:1985-7390 GCA_002414705.1 Flavobacteriaceae bacterium UBA5079 | reverse complement strand
TTTTTCTAAAATACCATAATTATAGAAAAATGTAATAAATGCACCAAGCATGATGCCATTACTAAACAGGATATAAATAGTGCCTACGCTAAAAACAACGCCAGCTGCAAATGCAAAAATGGCAACTCGGATGTTATTAATGGTAATACCTAAAAAAGTACCAACTTGACTTCCGCTTTTATAGACAGCCATGGGCTCGCCGTTTTCAATGTTTTCAATAGTCATATTTACATAACTATCACCTAAAATTAATCGCACAAAACTATCATCGTTTAAAGTGGAAACAACACCAATTAAAACGGCCGACATAAATATTAAGAAAGTATAGAGTAATGTTTTATGATAGGCTTTAAAAAATAGAGGAAATTCGTATTTCCAAAACGATATAATTTTATTTTTAGACTCTCTTTTGGTAATATATATTTTTTGATGCGCCTCGGATGCTAACGAATTTAAATACAAAAGTGTCTTGCTGTCAGCGTAATAAGTCTGCGCATATGATAAGTCGTTAGTAAGTTGAATATAGTATGAAGCTAAATCGTCTGGATTTATTTTAACATTATTATGTAATGCTTTTTCAAATACCAGCCATTTTTCCTTATTTTGCTTCACGAATGATGCTTCGCGCATAGACCATTTTAAATTTAAACGAATATACATTTCCATGAGCAAAATAGCAATTAACACAGCGCAAAATGTCAATTTAGATTATAAACTTATTGGTGTTGGCGAACGGTTTGTCGCTTTTTTAATTGATGGTTTAATATTAATAGCCTACATGACCATCATGGAAAATTTGGTGTCTGTTTCCGAAATTTTTGATACAGATAGCTGGACACGTCGTGGTTTTTTGGGTTTATTAACGCTGCCAGCCTTGTTTTACTCGTTGCTTTGTCATGTACTTTTTAGCGGACAAACTATAGGTAAAATGATTATGAAAATAAAGGTGGTGCGTTTTGATGGTGCACCCACGCAATGGTATAATTTATTGGTTCGTTGGATGCTTCGTATTATAGATATCTGGATGTTTTTTGCTTCAATTGGTGTTATGAGTATTTTATTATCAGAAAAAAAACAGCGTGTTGGCGATTCGGCAGCTGGAACAGTTGTTATTAGTGTGAAACAAAAGCACAAAATTACCAGTACTATCCTAGAAGATATAACAGAAGATTATGATCCGGTTTTTAATAATGTAACACTTTTAAGTGATAAAGATGTTCGAATTATTAAAGAAGCATTCACGGTTTCTAAACGCAATAATGATTTTAAAACATTAACCTTATTACGTAATAAAGTGTGTGGTTTATTGCAAATTGAATCCGATATGTTTGATAAAGAACTTATAGATACTGTTTTAAAAGATTATAATTATTATACACAAAACATGTAAGCAGAGAATATCTTCCTTTTTGATTTTTTTTAATCCGTTTCTTTAAAATATGAAGCCTCTCTTCCAATAAATTAAGTCCTAAAATAGTAACAATTCCATGTAACTAAATAGCTTTCATTCTATACCTTTGCGTGCATTTTAAACAAACCAGTAAAAAATTATGTTTTACGTAATTGATATTTTAGGAACTATTGCTTTTGTTATTTCAGGTGTACTTGTTGCTTTAAGTAAGCGCATGGATCCATTTGGAATTTTAATTATTGCTACGGTAACTGCTGTAGGTGGTGGAACGCTTCGTGATGTTTTAATTGGCGAAACTCCCGTAAGTTGGATGCTGAATTTAAACTATATCTACGTGATTTTAGTTACAACGGTCTTAACAATTATCTTCAAATCTAAAATAGATTATTTACGAAAATCTCTTTTCTTATTTGATACAATTGGAATAGGTTTGTACACTGTTGTTGGAGTAGAAAAAGGAATTAATGCTGGATTGGATCCCATTATTTGTGTGGCTTTAGGAACTATGTCTGCCTGTTTTGGAGGTGTTATTCGGGATATTTTATGTAATGAAATCCCTGTTATTTTTAGAAAAGAAATTTATGCTACTGCCTGTATTTTAGGCGGCTTAACATACTTTTTAGTAAGAAAACTGCCCATAGATAATAACGTGGTCTTTATTATTGCTGGATTGGTAGTTATTGTTATTAGGCTAATTGCTGTCCGATTTAAAGTCACACTACCTAGTCTTTACAAATAAATTAGTTAATAATCTCAACTTTTGTAATGTACACGTTCCGTAAAGGCCAATCGCCATCATCGGTTTTTTGAGCAGCAATTTCATCAACAACGTCCATACCTGAAATAACTTCGCCAAAAATGGTGTAATCGCCATCTAAATGATAGGCACCATTTTTATTTTGAACAATAAAAAATTCAAAAGGCGATGCTAATTTATAGGCATTTTCAATTTCACTGCTAGGCATACTTACAATACCTCTATGATGTTTAAAACCACGTTTGGTATCAGGCGGTAGTAGATAGTGTCCAATATCTCCTCGTTTGCGTTTTATTTTCGGGTCATCTGTATTTCCAGCTTGGATAATGAAATTATCAATCACACGGTAAAATTGGGTACCATCAAAATAGCCACGCTTGGTTAGGTAGATAAAATTGGCACGATGAAACTTAATTTTATCGTATAATAATATATCTATATTTCCAAATCTAGTCGTGATCCTAACTTTGTTTTCTGGATTGTTCTTTTCATATTCTAAAAAGAATTCCATAGCATTTTCATCGGTTAAGAAAGGGAATTCCGGTAATTCTATTTCAGAATTATCTATTTCTTTTGAAGGTTTATTTATGGATTTTGTCGTTTTAGGAGTCGCATTTTTTGATTTTGATTGTTTATCTTCACAACCAAGAAAAAAAGTAAAAGCGACTAACACAAGAATACGAATCATAGATGAAATTTGATGAATTTTTACAATTGGTATCAAAAATAGAAAATATACCACTACCTGCCGAATCTTCACAATTTAAAATGTCGCCACCTTTTAGAGAAAAGCTTGAGGAACAGCAAAAAGGTGTGATAAAAAATGCTAAAAGCGCAGGAGTGGTTGCGCTGTTTTATCCAGATAACGCAACAAATACCAAGTTGGTTTTAATTCTTCGGAAAACATATAAAGGTGTTCATTCAGCACAAGTTGGATTTCCTGGTGGAAAGTTAGAAACATCAGATTTATCCATCCAACATGCTGCAGTAAGAGAAACATGGGAAGAAGTTGGCGTACCGGAAAACCAGATTGAAATTTTGCGTGCTATGACAGAAGTTTATATTCCACCGAGTAATTTTTTTGTATATCCATTTATTGGTATTTCCAGATTTACGCCTCAATTTATAAAACAGGATGCCGAAGTGGAAGCTATTATTGAAGTCTCTTTACAAGATTTTATAAGCGATGCTAGTGTGATAACTAAAACAGTATCAACTTCCTATAGTGTTCAAGTGGAGGTTCCTGCATTTAACCTAAATAACCATGTTGTTTGGGGAGCAACAGCCATGATGTTGAGCGAAATAAAAGACTTGTTAAAAGAACTGCTGTAAATGGTCAGTTTTATTACATTTGTAATCTAAAATCAGTTGTAAAATTTACGTATGGGTTTGTTTAAACAAAATCCTTTTGGTCATTATCTCATTCTTAAAAAATGGATAATCAGAATACTAGGTGGTCTTACGCATAGACGCTTTAGAGGTTTTAATGAACTTCAAATTGAAGGGTCTGAAATTATAAGAAATTTACCAGATAATAATGTGCTTTTCATCTCCAATCATCAAACATATTTTGCTGATGTTGTAGCTATGTTTCATGTTTTTAATGCGAGTTTAAGTAACCGAGACGATTCTATAAAAAACGTTGGTTATTTATGGAACCCGAAAATGAATATTTATTATGTAGCTGCAAAAGAAACCATGAAATCTGGTTTATTACCTAAAATTATGGCGTACGCAGGTTCTATTAGTATTGAGCGTACTTGGCGTTCTAAAGGAGAGGATGTAAATCGTCAAGTAAAAATGAGCGATATTTCTGCTATAAAAACTGCTTTAAATGATGGATGGGTAATTACATTTCCTCAAGGAACAACTACGCCTTTTAAGCCAATTAGAAAAGGAACAGCTCATATTATTAAACATTATAAACCTGTTGTTGTGCCAATTGTTATTGATGGTTTTAGACGTTCGTTTGATAAAAAAGGACTACGTGTAAAGAAGAAAAACATTCTACAATCTATTGAGATAAAAGAACCGTTGAAAATTGATTACGAAAACGAATCCATAGCAGACATTGTTGAGAAAATTGAATATGCTATAGAGCAACATCCTTCCTTTTTAAAAGTGATTCCACAAGAAGTTTTAGAAGTTGAAGAAGCGTTAAATCAACAGCGAAAATGGCGTGCTAAAAACTCGTAATAACTACAGGTCTAGTTTTTTTAGTTCGGTGTAATTCTTATTTAACCTGCGTAATAAAATTCCGTAAACTAACCAGTAAAACAAGAGTAAAACCACTATTACAACCACTAATACAGCTAAAACTGTAAGAGTGAACGTGGTGTAAAATTGAACTGTTTTTCCATTGGCAGCAGCCGTATTAACCAAGTTTATAAGTTCTTGATCTTGGTCAAACTCTACAAATAAAACTATTACAACAGCAACAATAGAAAACACTAAATTAAAAGCCACATAATGTTTTACGGTTTGTCTGGTTTTTAAAATTTTCTCCATTAATGATTTTGCGCTATCCGTAACAGAAATACTTTTATAATTTTTAAAGAATATATAGAAAAAGTATGCTAAAACAATATAGCTAACAATGGTAAGTGGAATTATAACATAATCCGCATCATAACTATTAAATCGTGCCATACTATCGCTATCCTTTAGTGCAAAAGACAAGAGGCTCCAAAAAATAAACTCAAGGAGACTAATAATGAAAATCCATTTCACGATGGAAGACGATTTTTTTAAGATCATCTTATAAATATCATTGTAAGACAGTTTAGGATAGTCATTACTGTCCTTATTCCAGTCTTTTTTTAATAATTCTAATTCATCCATAGGGTTACGGATTTAAAATGGTTTTCAGTTTTGTTTTAATGCGATTCATCTTCACGCGTGCATTCACTTCACTAATTCCCATTGTTTCACTTATTTCTTTATAATTTTTGTCTTCTAAATATAAAAACACCAATGCCTTTTCAATATCATTCAACTCTTTAACGGCATTGTATAATAGTTTTAATCGTTGTTCTTCAGTATCATCGTATTCTTCAGCTTTTATCTTAAATTCAATACTGTCAAACTCTTGTGTCGTAATTCTGCGTTTCTTTTTTCTGTAGAGCGTTATGGCGGTATTTAAGGCAACACGATACATCCAAGTGCTAAATTTTGAGTCACCACGAAACTTTGGATAGGCTTTCCAAAGCTGTATGGTAATTTCCTGAAACAAATCGT
>DIAL01000104.1:735-1841 GCA_002414705.1 Flavobacteriaceae bacterium UBA5079 | reverse complement strand
AAGTCTACACACTTTATGCGCAATATTTTGATTTGCTTCAAGCTGTTCAACAAAACTATGTTCTAAAGATTGGCTCAAATTGATGGTTTAGTACTTTATAAGTAGCATATTTATTAAAAAGTTACATGGGAAACAAATATTATTCAAAAATAGCCTATTCAGTATCTATGGTTTATCTTTGAGAATCTATGATTTACATGTTTTATTATGAATATTCCTAAATCTAATTTTCCGAGAATTGTTATTGTTGGTGGTGGTTTTGCAGGTATTAACTTGGTAAAATCATTAAAGAATAAACCTGTTCAAGTTGTTTTAATAGATAAACGAAATTATCATACCTTTCAGCCTTTATTATATCAAGTGTCAAGTTCTGGTTTAGAACCTGATTCTATTGCATATCCACTTCGGAAAATTATTAAATCGTCTAAAAATATTTTTTTCAGACTTGCCGAAGTGATTACTATTCATGCAACTACAAATAGTATAGAAACTTCTATTGGTGAATTGCCTTATGATTATTTAGTTCTAGCAACAGGAACCAAAACTAACTATTTTGGTAATAAAAATGTGGAAACCTATAGTATGCCCATGAAAACGGTTCCGCAGGCTTTAAATATTAGAAGTTTAATTCTTCAAAATTTAGAGAAAGCTGCTATTGCTGATTCGGTTGATGAGCGTCACGCTTTTTTAAATTTTGTAATTGTTGGAGGCGGACCAACAGGAGTAGAATTAGCAGGAGCTATTGCCGAATTAAAAAATAATATTGTTCCTAAAGATTATCATGATTTGAATGCGAATGATATGCATATCCATTTACTGGAAGGAAGTGATAGATTGTTGCCGCCAATGAGTTCCCATGCGTCAAAAAAAGCAGCCGAATTTCTAAAATCATTAGGTGTAAATGTTCATTGTAATACGTTTGTTAAAAATTATGATGGAAAAAAAGTAGAAACCAATACGGATTTAGAATTGGAATCCGAAACCTTAATTTGGGCAGCAGGTGTTACCGGAAATCCTGTGCTAGGTTTGGATTCTGATGTGCTTTTAGAACGCGCAAATCGGTATCGTGTAAATGCCTTTAATCAGGTAGAAAATTACCCTCATAT
>DIAL01000104.1:0-524 GCA_002414705.1 Flavobacteriaceae bacterium UBA5079 | reverse complement strand
CTCTTGGAGACATTGCTTATATGGAAACTGAAGCCTATCCAAAAGGGCATCCGCAAGTGGCGCAACCTGCTATTCAACAAGGGCAATTATTTGCTAAAAACATCATGAGATTAATAGCGAATAAACCCATGAAAAAATTCAAATATAACGATAAAGGTTCTATGGCAACCATTGGAAGAAACAAGGCAGTTGTGGATATGGGTTCCTTAAAATTCTCTGGTTTTTTAGCGTGGTTTGTTTGGATGTTTATTCATCTTATGGCACTAGTAGGATTTAGAAATAGAGTCGTGGTTTTCTTCAATTGGACCTATAATTATATCAATTTTGACAAAGCAGCACGCTTAATTATTCGTCCGTTTGATAAATTAATTAAATAGTTTAAGTAATTGTATTTAAGTTATTGATTTTTATAATAATAACTATTAAGTATAAGAAAAACCTATCGTGCTTTTAGGAGGCCAAAAACAATAGATAATTGTGCGATAGCGTATGTAAACATAATACTTATATTTGAAAAAGGCAAG
>DIAL01000099.1:11323-12201 GCA_002414705.1 Flavobacteriaceae bacterium UBA5079 | reverse complement strand
AAACAGGTAACCATTACAGATGATACATACAGACCTTCCAATCCTATGTTGTATAAAATTGATTATACGGCTGCTTTGGCTTATAATGCAGAACGTTATTATGTGAGTCTAATTTATAACGGTAGTGCGTATTCTACAAGTCTGGATTTTGATAATAAACAACTTTTTAGTTTAAGTAAAGCTAAATTGGCTTTTGGTTATAAACTGTGGGCTAAAAAGAAAAATAAATAGTTAATCCTATTATAAAATTTGCCTAAAAACACTAAATATTTGGTATTTTTATGGAAATGATATTTCTCGTGAAGTAAAATATGATACATATCATTTTAAGTGAAATATAAAGCCATTAAATTTGAAAAACAACAATCCTAAAAACGTATAATTATGACAATAAATTTTCAATATGTAAATTTAGATACTAGTGACGCTTTAACAACCTACACAAAAGAAAAACTACAATCCCTTATAAAAAAATACGATTGGTTAATTAATTGTGATGTTCAGTTTAAAAAAGAAAACAGCACGAAAGAGGAAGGCTTTATTTGTAGTATGGAATTAAGTTTACCAGGACCAAGAATTTATGCAATTTCTAACGAGAAAAATTTTGAAGCATCGGTAAAAGAAACTATAAGCGATTTAGAAAAACAACTTAAAAAACGCAAACATACATTTTCTACTAAATAACAAAATATCTTACCTATGGTGATACGGTTCGTTTTTTAGTATGGTAAAGGCACGATAAATTTGCTCCACCATAAACAACCGTATCATCTGGTGAGAAAATGTCATTTTTGATAATGACAGTTTGCCTTGGGCTTTTTCATAAACCGCTTCTGAAAATCCGTAAGGTCCACCAATAACAAAAACTAATTGCTTAA
>DIAL01000099.1:9929-11188 GCA_002414705.1 Flavobacteriaceae bacterium UBA5079 | reverse complement strand
AATTCATATACTTCTGTAAATATTCTGAAAACGCAACAGAATGTAATTGCTTGCCATTCTCATCTAATAAAATAAGTGTGTCTGTTGGTAAAAGTTTCGCTAAAATAAGTTCACCTTCTTTATTTTTTTGTTGCGATTCGCTTAAATTTTTAACCTTTTTTAAATCTGGAATTATTTCAAATTCAAATTTTATGTAATGAGATAGTCGCTTTTGGTAATCGTCTATCAAAGCTTGTAGCTGTTTATTATCCGTTTTGCCTATAGCAAGAAGTTTTATAGTCATGGGCAAATTTATTGATTTTCTCGATATTTACCGCTTAAAAATAATGGTATAAATGCTATGGCTAATAGCGTACGCGTGAACCAAGTGAATAACTTAAAAAATAATTTGTTGTGGATTTTTGCAACAGTAATATTCAGTGCAATCATACTAGTGGATTTATAGTTCCGACGATTATGGCATAAAAGTGTTACATAAAGATAATTTGAAATTAAAAACAATGCTCGTAGTGCCCATTTGCTACATTTGTTTTGAAAATTCCATAGCTTTTATTGCTTTTGTTTGTCAGTGTTTTTTGCCAGTCATTTTTATGTTTGGACCAATCAGTATCCTTTAAAAGCTTTTTGGCAGAACTATCAGAAAAATGTGAGCCTATAAGAAAGAATTCACCATCTGGCTTAATAAAAACCGTTCCATAATGACTTCTAAATTTAAAGAAATTATTTTTGAAAAACCCGTTATCTATCACCCAGTTAAAATTGGAGTATTCATTTGTAATACCATTATCTTCATCTACCATATAAAATATTTCAGAATTGAATCGGTCTTCAAATTTCTTGAGACACTTATTACTTTTTACAACAAACTTTTCACGACTTTTATTAAATGATTCTTCATTAAAGCTAGCATGTTTAATATTAACGGTTTCATTGGAGTCCACAGAAACATTATGTACAGTTTCCATGTGCTTTACATGATTTTTAAATGCTGTTTTGTAGGGGAAAATAGTGTCGTAAAATTTAATAATTAGTGTTTTATTAGGAGTAATTTCTTCTTGGGTATCACGCATTAATAATTTTCTAATTTGGTTGTAAGCCGTTTCGTCTATTTTGCCAAAGTTGAATTTAGGGAGTACTTTATATATTATTAAGGAGTCAACTTCATATAAATTGCATTTAAATGCTTCTAATTTACATTTTTTAGAATATGCCAAAGCATCTATAGATTGCAGGTTTTCATCTATATAAACTACTTCTTG
>DIAL01000099.1:9419-9792 GCA_002414705.1 Flavobacteriaceae bacterium UBA5079 | reverse complement strand
GTTAAAAAAGTCAGTACTATTTTTTTTGAATTCATTAAGAAGGTTTAAGTAAAAATGCTATATTTTCGTAGTGCCTAAAATACTAAAAAATGATAACCCAAGACCAATTTAATACAGAAATAGAATTAATAATTACAAATGCCATTCGTGAGGACGTTGGTGATGGCGATCATAGTTCATTAGCTTGTATTCCTGAAGATGCTACTGGAAAAGCAAAACTTTTGGTTAAAGATAAGGGGATTATTGCAGGTGTAGAATTGGCAAAAAAAGTATTTGCTTATGTAGATAAAGATTTAAAAGTAGAAACACTTATTACAGATGGAAGTCCAGTAAAACATGGCGATATTGTGTTTTATGTGGAAGGCTCTTCACA
>DIAL01000099.1:6562-9254 GCA_002414705.1 Flavobacteriaceae bacterium UBA5079 | reverse complement strand
AATTTGTTAGAAGGTACGGGAACCAAAATTTTAGATACCCGAAAAACAACACCTGGTATTCGTGCACTGGAGAAATGGGCTGTTAAAATTGGAGGAGGTGAAAACCACAGATTTGCTTTATATGATATGATAATGCTTAAGGATAATCATATTGATTTTGCTGGAGGCATTACCAAAGCCATTGAAAAAACCAAGCAGTATTTAAAAGACACCAATCGTGATTTGAAAATTATTGTGGAGGCTAGAAATTTAGAAGAAATAGCAGAAATTTTAAAAACAGACGGCGTGTATCGTATTTTAATAGATAACTTTAATTATCAAGATACCAAAAAGGCAGTTGCTCTAATTGGTGACCAATGTTTAACGGAAAGTTCAGGTGGTATCAATGAAAAAACCATTAGAAATTATGCCGAATGTGGTGTTAATTTTATTTCGTCAGGCGCTTTAACGCATTCTGTTTATAATATGGATTTGAGCTTGAAAGCTGTAAAATAATCACCAAAAGCATAAAAAAACAAATAACATCCATGTCAAAACCTGTAGAAGATAAATTGGCTAAAATTCCCGTGGTCAATCTGTTGGTTAAATTTTTAAAGAAAATTAAACTACCAGGTTTGGAAGGTTTATCTTTGTATGATTTGTTGGAACTTTATACTATTGGTATTGTTAAAGGTGCTTTAACCACACGTGCCAGTGCTATTGCCTTTAACTTTTTTACAGCTATTTTTCCGTTTCTATTGTTTGTATTAATCGTTATTCCTTATATACCAATAGACGATTTTAAAATAGAATTTCAACGTTTCTTAAATTCATTTTTACCACCAAGTACTTCCGAATTTTTCTTCGCTAATATTTTTGAAAACATTGATAGTACAGAGCGTGGCGGTTTAGTATCCTCTGTGTTTTTAGTTTCTATAGCCTTAATGGCAAATGGAATTAGTGCCGTTTTTGCTGGTTTTGAAAGCTCGTATCATGAGCAATTAACCCGTAACATTTTTAAGCAATATATGTATGCATTAGGTGTGGCATTAATTTTGGCTTTTTTGTCCATTATTACTGTCGCTATTTTTGGGTATTTTCAAATTTATATTATGGGAAATTTGGAAGCTTATGGATATGTAAATAAGGAAAATACGATCTTCTGGATTCTCATAGGTAAATTTGTATTTTTTATTGCCATGATTTATTTAGCAACGGCTACCTTATATTATTTTGGTACTAAAGAAGGAAAGGCATCCAGATTCTTTTCGGTGGGTGCTTTATTTACCACCTTACTTATTATTTTAACATCCTATTTATTTGGCGTTTATATCGAAAATTTCTCAAAATATAATGAGCTTTATGGCTCAATTGGTGCGCTTTTAATACTACTTTTTTATCTGTGGTTAAATAGCAATATTCTCCTCATGGGTTATGAATTAAATGCATCTTTAAATCGTTTAAAAAAGGGCGTGTAATATGAACCATTTTTTTGTTGATGTTATATTACCAATCCCTCTTGAAAAAAGCTTCACGTATCGCATTACACCTGCGGAATCGGAGTTTATAAAAGCTGGTATGCGTGTGTCTGTTCCGTTTGGGAAAAGTAAAATCTATACGGGAATTGTTCTAGCTATTCATACCAATGAACCGTTGATTTATGAAGCTAAAGATATTCATCAAATTCTAGATGAAACACCTGTTGTTACCCAAGCGCAATTTCGTTTGTGGGAATGGATGTCCAATTATTATATGTGTACCCTTGGCGATGTTATGCGAGCTGCACTTCCTGGCGCTTTTATTTTAGATAGTGAAACTATTATATCTAAAAATTTGACATCAGACATTAATGAGGCCGAGTTAAAAGATGACGAGTTTTTAATTTTTGAAGCCTTACAGCATCAAACGTCCTTGAAAATCCAGGATATTAGTAATATTGTTGATAAAAAGAATGTGCTACCATTAGTGAAACGCTTGTTGGAAAAAGAAGCGATTTCTGTTCATGAAGAAATTTTTGATAAATATAAGCCCAAATTAGTACGGTATGTAAAGCTTCAAAGTAAGTTTCATAACCAGGGCGCATTACAGGAATTGTTAGAAGAATTAAGTCGTGCACCCAAACAACGTGATGTGGTAATGACACTGTTTTCATTAACAGCAAAATCGAAGAAACCCATTCCTGTTTCCGATTTAACAACAGCCAGTAACAGTTCGTCGGCTATTGTGAAATCCTTGATAGATAAAGACATTCTGGAAGAATATTTTGTACAAACGGACCGTGTGCAATATGACGATCAAGAAACAGAGGGTTCCAAACATTTAAATGATGCGCAAGAAGTTGCCATGAAGGATATTTTAGAATCTTTCGAAAATCAAAATATTGTTTTGCTTCATGGTGTTACGTCATCTGGGAAGACTGAAATATATGTCAAACTTATTGAAGATGCTTTAAAACAAGGGAAACAAGTCCTGTATTTATTACCCGAAATTGCACTAACTACACAATTAATAACACGATTACAAAACTATTTTGGTGAGCAAGTGGCTGTTTTTCATTCTAAATATTCGTCCAATGAACGTGTTGAGGTTTGGAATCAGGTATTGAGTAATTCGCCAAAAGCACAAGTTATTTTAGGCGCACGATCATCTGTATTATTACCATTTTATGACTTAGGGTTGGTTATTGTAGACGAAGAGCACGAGCAATCGTACA
>DIAL01000099.1:0-6417 GCA_002414705.1 Flavobacteriaceae bacterium UBA5079 | reverse complement strand
GTTGATCCAGCTCCACGTTATCATGCACGTGATACAGCTATAGTTCTAGCCAGTATTTTTAAAACGAAAACTCTTTTAGGTTCCGCAAGTCCTAGTTTGGAAAGTTATTATAATGCGCAACAGCAAAAATACGGTTTGGTGGAATTAACTACCCGTTTTAATGATGTGATGATGCCAGATATCGAATTAGTTGATATAAAAGACAAGCAGAAACGCAAACGGATGAAAGGTCATTTCAGCGATAGGTTGATTGAAGAAATGACGGAAACGCTAGAAGATGGTCATCAAATTATTTTATTTCAAAACCGTAGAGGCTATTCGCCAATAATAGAATGTGAAACTTGTGGTCATTCGCCACAATGTCCAAGTTGTGATGTCAGTTTAACCTATCATCAATACCGCGATCAATTACGCTGTCATTATTGTGGTTATCACAGCGTGATGATTAAAAAATGTGGCGCATGTGGTAGTGTAGAATTAGATAATAAAGGCTTCGGAACAGAACAGGTAGAGAAGGAGGTAAGCATACTCTTTCCAAATCATAAAGTGGCACGTATGGATTTGGATACCACACGTGGTAAATATGGTTATGAAAAAATAATTAGCACGTTTGAAAATCAAGAAGTGGATATTTTGGTTGGCACACAAATGTTAACTAAAGGATTGGATTTTAGAAATGTGAAATTAGTAGGTGTTATGAATGCGGATAACATGCTTAATTTTCCAGATTTTAGAGCACATGAACGCAGTTTTCAATTGCTATTGCAGGTTTCAGGACGTGCAGGACGAACTGATAAACGTGGTAAAGTGTTAATACAAACGTATAATCCACATCATAATATATTGCAGCAAGTATCTACCAATAATTATTTGCAAATGTTTAAAGAGCAAATGGATGATAGGTATAATTTTAAATATCCACCCGTTTATCGCTTAATTAAGATAACTTTAAAACATCGGGATTATAATAAAGTAAATGTTGGAGCCGATTGGTTTGCTAAATCTTTAAAGCAAGTTTTTAAACAGCATGTTTTAGGACCAGAATTTCCGCCTGTTTCCCGAATTAGGAATCAGTATCATAAAAACATATTGGTTAAAATTCCAAATAAGCAGTCGCTAGCTAAAACTAAAGCAGCTATTTTGAAAATAAACACCAGTTTTTCTAGTGTGAAGGATTTCAGACCCATTCGTGTGATTCTGAATGTGGATAATTATTAGAATTAAGAAATTAGTAAGCAAAAAAAATCCTGACAATTAAGTCAGGATTTTTTTTTAAATATTGTTTAACGCATCGACCAGTTGGGTCTTTTTGTTTCTACTCAAAGGAATTTCATAAGCACCCACTTCAACGTTTTTGCTATTGAAACGGTCTACTTTGTCCAAATTCACAATATAAGATTTATGAATTCGTAAAAATTTCCCTTCGGGTAATTCGTGTTCAAAAGCTTTCATTGTAGAAAGGACTACAAGGCTTGTATCTTCAGTAACTAATTTCACATAGTCGCCAAGAGCTTCAATCCACTTAATGTCTTTAATGTAGACTTTACGTTTTTTCAAGTTGCTTTTTACAAAAATATGTTCGCCTTCAGTTTCGTTAAAATCTAATTTAAGCTTGTGTTGCTCAACAGCTTTATCAACAGCTGTATTAAAGCGTTCTCTGGTAATTGGTTTGTGCAAATAATCTGTAGCATCATAATTAAATGCTTTAAAGGCATATTCGGTTTTACCAGTTACAAAAATAATTTGGGGTTTGTTGTTTAAAACATCCAGCAATTCAAAACCATTTAAAACGGGCATTTCAATATCCAAGAAAATGAGGTCTACTTTATGGGTATTTAAGCCGTTTTTGGTTTCCAACGCACTATTGTATTCGGCAATTAAATTAAGAGATGGGTGATTTTCAATTAATTTAACAATCGAGAGACGTTGTATCGCGGAGTCGTCAACTACTACACAGTTTAATGTCATAACATTTTGTTTTATTTCGGTTAAGATATCGACAATAGTACAAAAAATTCGGTTAAAAACCAAATAACATCGGCGAAACGTTTATTTTAACATTTCTTTAACAAAATTTATGCAAATATATAAAACATTAATATTGTTTGGAATTAAGTTGTAATATATGAAATAAATAATTACTTTTGCACCCATTTTTAACTATAAAATTTAGATTTTTATGAATCATTATGAAACTGTTTTCATCTTAAATCCCGTTTTATCTGAAGTTCAGATAAAGGAAACAGTACAGAAATACGAAGAATTTCTTGTTTCTAAAGGAGCGAAGATGATATCCAAAGAGGATTGGGGCTTAAAAAAATTAGCGTATCCAATTCAAAACAAAAAAAGTGGTTTTTATCACTTATTCGAATATCAAGTTGATGGCGAAGTTATCAATCCATTAGAAGTAGAGTTTAGACGTGATGAGCGTTTTATGCGTTACTTAACTGTAGCTTTAGATAAGCATGCTGTAGCTTGGGCTGAAAGAAGAAGAGTTAAACTTAAAGAAAAAGCGTAATTATGTCATCTATAGAACAACAAGCAAAAGGAAAGAAAGACGGTGAAATTAGATATTTAACACCGTTAAACATTGACACGAATAAAGCGAAAAAATACTGTCGTTTTAAAAAATCTGGTATCAAGTATGTAGATTATAAAGATGCAGACTGGTTATTAAGATTCGTAAATGAACAAGGTAAAATTTTACCAAGACGTTTAACAGGAACTTCTTTAAAGTACCAAAGAAAAGTATCTGTGGCTGTTAAAAGAGCACGTCATTTAGCATTAATGCCATACGTGGCCGATTTATTAAAATAAAATACTCATAACAATGGAACTTATATTAAAACAAGACGTTGAGAATCTAGGATTTAAAGACGATGTTGTAACAGTAAAGAACGGTTATGGGAGAAATTTTTTAATTCCTCATGGTCAAGCTGTTTTAGCTACAACTTCAGCAAAGAAAGTATTAGCTGAAAATTTAAAGCAACGTGCATTTAAAGACAAGAAAATTATTGATGATGCTACTAAAATTGCTGAAGCAATCAAATCTCTAGAGATTAAGATTACTGCTAAAGCTACTGAAGGTGCATCAGCTGGAGATAAATTATTTGGTTCAATTACCAAAGCAGATTTAGTTGAAGCTATTGAAAAAGAAGGACACACTATTGACAAAAAATTCATTAGTATTACTGGTGGTAGTATTAAGCGTTTAGGTCAGTATGATGCTGTAATTCGTTTACATAGAGAAGTAACTGTAGAATTACCATTCGAGGTTATTGCTCAAGCATAATTAACATTTTGCACAGTACAATAAAACCGTTTAGACTGGCTCTAAACGGTTTTTTTAATATCAATTTTTAAAGATTATTAGTCTATAATTGTTGCCATGAGAATAGTATTACTACTTATTTTTTCAGTCATTTTTTCCTGTAAGGAGAAAGCGAATAAATTACATGAAACATCTAGTACATTAAAACCTTCAGCCTTAATTGAAGCGTTTCAATATCAACCTAATGCATCACCATGGATTAGTGCACATCGTGGAGGAGTAGGTTTGGTTAATTATCCAGAAAACTGCTTGGAAACTATTAAATATGTAAATGATAGTATTGCTGCCGTTTTTGAAATTGATGTTGCTAAAACCAAAGACGGTGTTTTGGTTTTAATGCACGATAATACATTGGAACGCACCACAACAGGAACTGATAAATTAACGAATTATACCTTCGAAGAACTTCAAGCTTTTAATTTAGAAGATGATTTTGGAACGGTTACCAATTTTAAAATCCCAAAATTTGAAGATGTTCTTAAATGGTCCAAAGCCAATAATGCTATTTTAACTATTGATATTAAGAAAAGCGTGGATGTGGCCGAAGTTATTCAAGCCATACACGACTATCAAGCCGAAGATATTTCTGTGATTATTACCTATGATATGGAACAAGCTCGTAAAGCATATCAATTAGCACCCGAATTATTATTGTCCGTTTCTGCCAGAAATCAGCAGGAATTAGATTGGTTATTAGCATCCGAAATTCCAACCCAAAATATGATGGCATTTACAGGGACCAAATTGTCTGATTCCAGTCTATATAAAAAAATGCATAAAAAAGGCATTAAAACAATGTTGGGAACACTTGGTAACTTAGATAAACAAGCAGAAGCCAAAGGTGATTCCTTGTTTATAAAATGGCGAAAACTAGGTATTGATGTTTTTGCAACTGATAGACCTTTTGAAGCAGCCAAAGCTTTAAATATTGTAAAAAATAATTAAATAAAAAGTACTCATGAAATACGCAAGATTAACCAAAGAACAATTTGAAGAATTACATCAAGAGTTTATAAATTTTCTGGCGACACAGTCCATTACAGCAGATGAATGGAGCGACATAAAAACGAATAAACCAGATGTAGCTGAACAGGAATTAGATGTGTTTAGTGATTTGGTTTGGGAAGGTGTCTTAAATAAAGTGGTTTATATTGAACATATATCGCCACAGCAAATACACCTGTTTCATTTAAAAGATGAACACATGCAACTGATAGCTGTGAAATTGAAAAATCCAATAGATTTAACCACAACAGATGGTTTTAATTGGTTACGAGAGAATTTAATGGATGATGATGTGGAATTTCTTCAAGCTAAAAAAGAGTATTCAGAAGATAAAAATACGGACAAATTTCAACTCATTCAACAAGGAGGTGTCATTACCAAAGGTGAGTTGTTTCAGTATTTAGATAAGTTGATTAATTAATTTTAAAGCATTGTTATTGCAAAGAACAACAATAGGAGAGATGTGGCAACATCTATTATTTGCGTTCTAGGTGTTTTTTTGAAAAGATTACTACATTTTTTAAATGAAAAAGCTCGTAATGACAGCTGATTATTAATTATTTTTGTTGAAGACTTAATTTAGAGTATAAATCAGATTTCCACTTTCGTGGGAATGTAATAAAGAAATACCTGCTTTTGCAGGCATTAATTATGGCACAAAAACCAAGTATACCAAAAGGCACACGCGATTTTAATCCGGAGCAAGTAGCCAAACGTAATTACATATTTCAAACCATACAAAAGCAATTTGAAACCTTCGGATTTCAACCAATAGAAACACCGAGTTTTGAAAATTCGGACACGCTTATGGGGAAATATGGCGAAGAAGGTGATCGACTGATATTTAAGATTTTGAATTCTGGTGATTATTTGAGTAAAGTAGATGATGCCTTATATATTGAAAAAGATTCTAACAAAACAACAGCTAGTATTTCCGAAAAAGCTTTGCGTTACGACTTAACTGTTCCCTTTGCACGTTACGTAGTACAACACCAAAATGAAATTGAATTTCCTTTCAAGCGTTACCAAATGCAACCTGTTTGGCGTGCAGATAGACCACAAAAAGGGCGTTTTTGAGAGTTTTATCAGTGTGATGCGGATGTGGTTGGATCCACTTCGTTATGGCAAGAAGTGGAATTTGTTCAATTATATGATAGCGTTTTTTCAGCTTTAAAATTGGAGGGTGTTACCATAAAAATTAATAACCGTAAAATACTATCAGGTATTGCTGAAGTTATTGGAGCGAGTGATAAACTGATTGATTTTACAGTAGCTTTAGATAAACTCGATAAAATAGGCGAGGAGAAAGTGAAAGTAGAAATGCTGGAAAAAGGAATTTCTCAAGCAGGAATTGATAAATTACAACCGTTGTTTACTTTGTCTGGCGACTTCAATTCGCAAATAGAACAGTTGAAAACAATTTTGAGTTCATCTGAAGAAGGCAGAAAAGGAATTGAAGAGTTAGCATTTATTGATAAAGCCATTTCAGAATTAGGTTTGCAAACAGCCAAATTACAACTGGATGTAACTTTAGCACGTGGTTTAAATTATTACACAGGCGCTATTTTTGAAGTTTCTGCACCAGAAGGTGTGAGTATGGGATCCATAGGTGGAGGTGGTCGTTATGATGATTTAACTGGAATCTTCGGACTCAAAGATGTGAGTGGTGTTGGTATTAGTTTTGGACTAGACCGCATTTATTTGGTTTTAGAAGAACTGAATTTATTCCCAGAAACAGTAACTAAAAATATTGATGTACTGTTTATTAATTTTGGTGAAGCGGAAGCGCTATTCAGTTTAAAGGCTATAAAGCAGTTGCGCTCTCAAGGTGTAAATGCCGAATTATATCCTGATTCTGCCAAAATGAAAAAGCAAATGAATCATGCCAATAAGCGTCACATCCCTTTTGTGGTTTTAGTTGGTGATAGCGAAATGCAGCAAGGCAAGTATACCTTAAAAAATATGATTTCTGGTGAACAGTTTGAATTGTCTCTGGATGCTTTAGTTAATAAATTAGCTTTGAGCTAACACGGTTTACGAACATAAAATTTATAGTGTAAAAAAGCCCTGAAAACAAATTT
>DIAL01000127.1:65535-70272 GCA_002414705.1 Flavobacteriaceae bacterium UBA5079 | reverse complement strand
TTTCCTGTATCAACGGTATTCGTGTAAGCTGTAAATGGTACATTTCCAGAACCATCAATACCATCAGGAATTAAACGATTATCATATAATTTAATATCACCACTTCCAGTTAAAGCAACAACAGCGTCTAAATCGCCATCGCCATCAAAATCAGCAATATCCATTGCGCCTGGATTTGTACCAGGTGTAACAGGAGCTAAATAACGAAGAATACCAAAAGTACCATCGCCATTTCCTAAAAAGTAAACAACACTATTTCCATCGTAGGCCGTTACAACTAAATCTAAATAACCATTAGCATCATTATCAATATTAACGGCTAGAACGGCACCTGCACCAGCTATACTGGATGAAATTGATACAGCAGCTTGAAATGTATCGTCACCATTGTTTTCAAACCAAACAACATTGGCATTTACGTAACTTGTTGCTATGATGTCATTATCACCATCGCCATTTAAATCTGCAATTGTTAACCCTTCAACATACGATAAAGCATTTGGACCTGTTGCCGTTAAAATAATTCCAGGAGCAAATGTTCCATCGCCATTATTTTGGTACCAGGTTACATTACTTCCAACATCTGAACCAATAGCTATATCTAAATAAGCATCGTCATCTAAATAACCAGAAGCTATGGTATAAGGTTCAGCACTTGTAATCGCATCAATGGTGCTTTTTGTAAACGAAATTTGAGCAGTTACGGACATACTTATACAAAGTATGCCTATAATAAAAAGTAATTTTGGTTTCATTTTTTTTTGAATTAGGTTATTTAGGTGTAAGGTATTGAATTTTATTTACTTATGCCACCTACCATATCTTCTGGTTTTACCCAAGCGTCATAATCTTCAGCAGTAACATAGCCTAAATTAACAGCCTCTTCTTTTAAAGTAGTACCATTTTTATGAGCTGTATTTGCAATTTCAGCAGCTTTATAATAACCAATTTTGGTATTTAAAGCTGTAACAAGCATTAATGAATTATTTAATAACTGCTTAATAACATCGTGGTTTGGTTCAATGCCTTGAGCACAATGCTCATCAAAACTCATACACGCATCACCCAATAATTGAGCAGACTGTAACACATTGGCAGCCATCATAGGTTTAAAAACATTTAACTCATAATGACCTTGTGTACCACCAACTGTAACAGCAACATCGTTACCCATTACTTGTGCACACACCATAGTTAAAGCTTCACATTGTGTTGGATTTACTTTTCCAGGCATAATAGAACTTCCTGGTTCGTTGGCAGGAATAATAATTTCACCAATTCCTGAACGTGGTCCAGAAGCCATCATTCTAACATCATTTGCAATTTTATTTAATGAAACTGCTAATTGTTTTAATGCGCCATGTGTTTCAACTAAAGCATCATGAGCAGCTAAAGCTTCAAACTTATTAGGTGCAGTTATAAATGGTAAATTGGTAAAGTCTGCAATATATTTTGCCACTAATTCTGAGTATCCTTCAGGTGTATTTAATCCAGTTCCAACTGCAGTTCCACCTAGAGCTAATTCCGATAAATGAGGTAATGTATTTTGTACTGCTTTTAATCCATGGTCTAATTGAGATACATATCCTGAAAATTCTTGACCTAATGTTAAAGGCGTAGCATCCATTAAATGTGTCCGTCCAATTTTAACCACATCATGGAAAGCTAATGATTTTTTATGAAGCGTATTTCGTAATTGAATAACACCATGAATGGTATGTTCTACAATTTTTTTATAAGCTGCAATGTGCATACCTGTTGGAAATGTATCATTTGATGATTGTGATTTATTTACATCATCATTTGGTTGAATGGTTTTTTCACCTTCACCAATTACTTTACCAGCAATTTGATGTGCTCGGTTGGCAATGACCTCATTCACATTCATATTACTTTGCGTTCCAGAACCTGTTTGCCAGATAACTAATGGAAATTGATCATCATGTTTACCTTCCAAAATTTCTTCACATACCTGTGCAATTAAGTCACGCTTTTCTTCAGCAAGAACACCTAATTCACAATTAGTGTAAGCTGCTGCTTTCTTTAAGTATGCAAAACCGTAAACAATTTCTAACGGCATAGATGCAGGTGCACCAATTTTAAAGTTGTTTCTTGAGCGTTCAGTTTGTGCTCCCCAAAGTTTGTCCGCAGGCACTTTTACTTCGCCCATGGTATCTTTTTCTATCCTAAAATTCATGATATTAATAAATTGAAATATGATTAGTTGTTCTGCAAAATTACGCTTTTATGTCTAAAACTATTAACAGTTAGTCTGTTATTTGTTAGAAAACACTCAATAAAATTCGAGAGTGATACGTAAAATCATTTTTTGCTATTATTTTAATAGTATACAGAGTTTACCTTTATATAACTAAATAGTTACAAGATGAACATTTGCTTTTTATGTGAATTTTAATGATACAATTTGTCATTAATTCTTTTGTTATTGCTAGTTTTATTTTCAACTAAACATCATTAAAATAAAATTGTAATCTAATATTGTAAAACAAAAGTCTTTATTATATCTTTGCAATATCAACAAAAAATAACGCCATGTTCGAATTTGACCAATATTTAGGATTTTTAGCATTTTTAACCATTTTAACCATCGGATTTTGGTTAATGATTTTTTTAATAACATTTGTTATTCCTTATTGGATTGGTGGTTCATTAGTTGAACGCATGAAAGAAATTCGCGAAGAAAAGAAAGCTAAAAGAGAAGCATTAAACTAGTTTATAACTAGAAAAAAAATATACAAAACGCTTGAAAGAAATTTTAAGCGTTTTTTTTATGTCAAATTTCTACTTTTTTTTAATTGAGTTCAATTAATGTCTAATGAATTCATAACAATTAAGTCAAAAAAAAGACTGCCTATTACAAGCAGTCTTTTAATATATTGTTGTTTTTGTAGATTATCCTTCGTAATCATAATCTCCACCAGAGCCGCCTCTTTCTTGACGTTTCTTCTGTTGATTAAATCTATATGTAAATGATAGCGTAAAACTACGTTCGCGCCATTGAAATTCAGAATCGCTCTTAAAAGTTTCTGTAAATGTTTCAGAAATTCGCTTTCTACTATTAAACAAATCATTCACGTTAAAAGCTATAGATGCTTTATCTTTTAGTAAATCTTTACTGAATGCCATATTGGTAGAAAACACACCTTCCCGTTTGTTCTGAGCATCTTCTTGTGGACCACGATAATTTAAACTTGTTTGCCATTCTATTTTTCCTGGTAATGTATATTTATTATTCAATCGTGCAAACCAGCTATTGTTGGTATTGTCTAAAGACAAGCCATTTGGTGTGTTACCAGTAATGGTTTGTTGGAAGTAGTTAAAGTTGGCGTTGATATTCCATTTTTTTATTGGGTTGTAAGTAACTGTAAATTCAAATCCATAACGATCTTCAGTTGCTAAATTTATAGGTGTGCGTTCAATAATAGTAAATTCCTGGCCATTAACGGTTACCGGAACTCCTGTATCAAAACTAATAAAACTAAATACATCTGTAGCGTGTTGGTAATATGCTGAACCATTTAAGGATACTTTTCCAAATTTTCTGTAGTAGCCTAAATCATACTGACCAGAATAACTTGGTGCTAATTGCGGATTTCCTCTAAAGATAGATGTTACACTAGAACGTGAAGGAAATGGATTAATAAAATAAGAACGAGGGCGCTGAATACGTCTACTATAACCAAGGGTTATGTTTTCGTCTTCACTCATTTCGAAATTTAAGTTTATAGTTGGAAACAAACCCGTATAATCATTTTTAGAATAATCACCACTTGTTGGCTGATCTACAGTTATACGTGTGCTTTCTAGCCGTAGTCCTGCTAAAAATGAAAATTTACCAAACTTACTACCAAACTGTGTATATGCTGCATTTACATATTCACGGTAGTTTAAAAAGTTAGATAATGAATCATTTACAACGAATTGATTTGTATTGGCATTTAAAAATTCAACCGTATAATCGGTGTCCTGATTTTTAAAATCGCCGCGATATCCTAATTCAAATTGGCTGTTTTCACCTATGGGAAGTACATAATCTGCTTGTAGTAAAATACGTTCTTGATCTTCTAAAGTTGCTACGTTTTCGGTATTAGCACCTTCTACTAATACTTTAGAAAATTCATCTTCCGAATTATCTTCATATTGAAAATCCATGGTTAATTTATGACCTTTATCGTCAAAATCTTTCATAAAGTTCAATGAGTATTGCATGACTTTATCGTCTTCTAACTCTGGATCGAAACGATTTGTTTGAGAAAGGAAGTTGCCATTTTCATCAAATTGTCTTAATGTGTTGGTAGTATTACTTTCATTATCACCATTTCTATAGGAAATAGCACCAGTTAATGAGGCTGTTTCAGTAATATACCATTCCACGCCAAAATTGGTGCTTAACCCTTTTCTAATACGTTCATAACGGTTTTGTTCATCAGCAAAGGTGTCTGGAAGATCGCTTATTAGATTGCCATTATCGTCAAATCGATTATTAAAGTATTGGGTATAAGATGATGAATTTCCAGGAGCTTCACGATAATCATAACTTGTAGTATTAAAAATATTTACATCGCCAGTTCGGTAATTAATATTTCCTGAAATACCTGCTTGTCTAGGATAACCAAGATTAGTTGTAATGGCACCATTAAAACCTTGTAATTTACTTCTACGCAAAATAATATTTAAAATTCCGGCTGTTCCTTGAGCATCATATCTGGCAGAAGG
>DIAL01000127.1:59427-65414 GCA_002414705.1 Flavobacteriaceae bacterium UBA5079 | reverse complement strand
TGGCAGAAGGCGATGTAATAACTTCAACACGCTCAATAGATTCTGCTGGTAATTGACGTAATGCTTCAGTTGAATTTAAACCAACCAATCCAGATGGCTTTCCGTTAATTAATATGGTAACATTATCATTACCACGTAAGGATACATTTCCTTCTACATCTACAGAAACCGAAGGTACATTGTCTAAAACATCACTCACAGTTCCACCACTTACCGTTAAATCCTGACCAACATTATATATTTTTTTATCTAAACGAATATCAACAGTTGTTTTTTCCGCTATAATAGAAACTTCATCTAGTGCTTGCGCGTTTTCAGCTAAACCAATAGTACCTAAATCTTTATCTGTTGTAAAGGTTTGATTTGAAATTGTTAATTTATCAAAACCTATAAACTCAACGGTAACATCATAAGTTCCGCTAGGAATAGGAATACTAAAAGCACCAGTTTCTGTTGTTATACCACCTGTTACAATACTATTTTCTGCTTTGTTTACAAAGGCTACAGTGGCATATTCTAAAGGTGCATTGGTTGCTTTTTCAAAAACTTTTCCAGTAATGGTAACTTCTTTGTTTTGTGCAGTTATATTGAAGATTGTAAAAAAGAGTAGGGAAACGGCAACGATTAGTTTATTCATGAATCTGTTTTGTTTGTTAAGACCGCAAAAATAACCTTTGGTTTAAGGGGTTTTGGATAAAAATTTGTTAAATAAAAAAGGCTCAATTTTGTTAAAATGAGCCTTTTTAATTATATTATTTCTAGAATTTTTTCAGGAGGTCTTCCAATTACAGCTTGATTGCCATTTATTACAATTGGTCGCTCAATAAGTTTTGGGTTTTTAACCATGGCCAGAATAATTTCAGCATCCGATAAATCCTTTCCTTTATAGTCTTCTTTCCAGATGGCTTCGTTTTTTCTAACCAATTCCATAGGTTTAATTCTTAATAAAGAAATAATGTTTTTTAGTTCAGCTTCCGTAGGCACATTATCCAAGTACTTTATTACCTGAAAGGGTTTTCCGGAATTTTCTAAAATTCCTAATCCATTTCTGCTTTTACTGCAACGATTATTGTGATAGATTGTAATCATAAATTCAGTTTTATATTAGTTTAAAGGGAATCTGTTTCTTCACTTTTTTGACCCATCATCATTAAATAAGCTTTTAAAAATGGCTCGATATTTCCGTCCATAACAGCATCTACATTACCAGTTTCATGAGCGGTTCTAACATCCTTTACCAATTTATAAGGATGCATCACGTAATTACGAATCTGACTTCCCCATTCAATTTTCATTTTATCGGCTTCAATATCTTCACGTTGAGCGAGTTGTTTTTGAAGTTCAATTTCATATAACTGCGATTTTAACATTTGCATTGCTCGCGATCGGTTATCGTGTTGTGAACGTGTTTCACTACAAGAAATCTGGATTCCAGACGGTTTATGCGTTAATTGAACTTTGGTTTCTACTTTATTTACATTTTGCCCACCAGCTCCACTGGAACGAGCGGTTGTAATTTCAATATCGGCAGGATTAATATCAATTTCAATGGTATCATCCACCAAAGGATACACATAAACAGACGCAAAACTGGTATGTCGCTTGGCATTACTATCAAAAGGAGAAATGCGCACTAAACGATGCACACCGTTTTCACCTTTTAGCCAACCAAAGGCAAAATCGCCTTCAATTTCTAGTGTTACGGTTTTAATTCCAGCAACTTCACCTTGTTGGTAGTTGAGTTCTTTTACTTTAAATCCGCTTTTTTCAGCATACATTAGGTACATACGCATGAGCATATTTGCCCAATCACAACTCTCGGTACCACCAGCTCCAGCGGTAATTTGAAGAACAGCACTTAAACTATCACCTTCTTCCGAAAGCATATTTTTAAACTCTAAATCTTCAACAAGTGTTTGTGTTTTTTCAAAGCGACTTTCTAAATCTTCTGCAGTAGCTTCACCTTCTTTATAAAACTCGTAAATAACCTCTAAGTCTTCATGAAGTGTTACACCTTCTTCATAACCAGAAACCCACTTCTTTTTAGTTCGAAGGGATTGCATAATGATTTCGGCAGCTTTGGAGTCATTCCAAAAATTAGGATCGAAGGTTTGTTCTTCTTCGTTTTGAATTTCAATTAGTTTGGCATCTACGTCAAAGATAGTGCCTTAGTTTGTCAAGGCGTTTTTTTAGATCTTTAATTTGATCTGAAGTAATCATAGCTTATAAATTTTAACAAAAATATAATTAAAAGCGCCAATAGAAAGCTTAAAATGAATTAATTTTAGACCAAATTTAATAGTTGTTTTATGAAAATAGATTTAAGAAGCGATACGGTTACCAAACCTACAAAAGGCATGTTGGATGCTATGTTGTCTGCTCAAGTAGGTGATGATGTGTATAAAGAAGATGAAACCGTAAATGCACTTGAAGAACGACTGGCTACATTATTTGGAAAACCCAAAGCTTTATTTTTTCCTACCGGAACTATGGCAAACCAAACAGCTATAAAATTACATACCAATCCTGGTGATCAGGTTATTTGTGATAAAGATGCTCATATTTATCATTATGAAGGTGGAGGTGTGTCCTTTAATAGTGGTGTTTCTTGTAAATTATTGGAAGGAAATCGTGGTATGTTTACGGCAGAACAAGTTTTAGATGCCATTAATCCACCCGATTTTTATCACAGTCCATTAACGAAACTGGTGGAAGTTGAAAACACAGCTAATAGAGGAGGAGGTTCTTGTTGGGATTTTGAAGAATTAAAAAAAATTAAAACCGTTTGCAAGACCAATCAACTAGGTTTTCATTTAGATGGTGCGCGATTATGGAATGCTTTGGTAGCTAAAAAAGAAACGGCTCAAGACTATGGCCAAGTGTTTGATACCATTTCAGTATGTTTAAGTAAAGGATTAGGTTGTCCAATTGGTTCTGTACTAATAGGTGATGATGCTTTTATGCAAAACGCTATACGAATTCGTAAAATTCTAGGAGGTGGTATGCGACAAGTTGGCTATTTAGCAGCTGCTGGTTTATACGCTTTAGATAATCATGTACAACGCTTGGAAGACGATCATGAAAAAGCTAAAGAAATTGGCTCTGTTTTACAGTCTTTATCACTTATAAAGAAGGTAGTTCCAGTTGAAACCAATATTGTTATTTTCGAACTGAAAGCTCGTGAAAAAGAAACCGCTTTCTTAAATTATTTTGCCGAAAAAGGGATTCGCTTAAGTGGTATGGGAAGCGGTAAATTACGTATGGTTACGCATTTAGATTACACAGATTCTATGCATGATTACTTTTTAACGGTTTTAAGAGGTGTTGAATTGTATTAATTATTATTGTCATTCAGGTAGGTACGGCTGAAGAATTTCAAATAGAGAAGTAAAATTATAAATCTAAACAAAACCTAAAACTCAATTTTACTTAAACATATCCATTCCAGGGATATTAGGCATCCCATCTTTGGCAACTGCTGCAATTTCAGTTTCATGAATTTGACTAGCACGCTCAATGGCTTTATTTAAGGTTAATACCAAGTAATCCTCAAGGGCTTCTTTGTCTGTTAAAAGCATCTCGTCTATACTAATATCTTTGATTGTTCTGTTTGCTGTAATGGTGATTTTTAATTTGTTGTCAGCACTCGTCTCATCAATAAGCACGGAATTTAAGCGTGTTTTTGTTTCTTCAACTTTCTTTTGGGCTTCTTTAATTTTGCCCATCATTCCCATAATATCTCCAAACATAATAATATCAATTTTAATTTGATACAAAGCTATTTAATTTTTCTATTTTTGTTAGCTTAATAAACCCTCTTTTTTTGAAAATAATAGCCCAACAACCAATAGCTAAAAAAATACCCAAATCGCTTATATCCCATGGTGATGAACGTATTGATAATTATTTTTGGCTTAATGATCGTGAAGACCCAGAAGTAACGGATTATTTAAATGCTGAAAATGCTTATACAAAATCGGTTATGGAATCGACCGACGTTTTTCAAGAGTCGCTTTTTGAAGAAATGAAAGCACGCATTAAAGAAGATGATGAATCGGTTCCATACTTCTATAATGGCTATTGGTATATAACGCGTTTTGAAACTGGTAAGGATTATCCTATTTACACACGAAAAAAAGACTCCTTAGATGCTGACGAACACATTATGTTTGATTGCAACATCTTGGCAAAAAAACATAAATATTTTAAGTTAGGAGGTATTTCCATAAGTCCAGATAATTCCATGGCAGCTTTTTCAGTAGATACTGTAAGCAGACGCCAATATACCATTCAGATAAAAAATTTAGAGACTGGAAAACTACATCCTAACAAAATTAAAAATACCACAGGAGGTTGCACTTGGGCAAGTGACAATGAAACGGTTTTTTATTCCGTAAAAGATCCAGTTACACTTCGTGCTTTTAAAATATTTAAACATAAAATAAATCAGAAAGCATCTGAAGATATTGAAGTATATCATGAAACCGATGAAACCTTTAACGCCTTTGCATATAAAACAAAATCTAGAAAATATATAGTTATTGGTTCATCTAGCACATTAACATCAGAATACCGCATATTACCAGCTGATAATCCAGATGGTGAGTTTAAGATGTTTCATGAAAGAGAAAGAGGTTTGGAATATGCCATTTCTCATTATAATGATGCATTTTTTATAATTACCAATAATGACAATGCTATTAATTTTAAACTTCAAAAAACATTAGAAACAGCCACAGAGAAAGACAATTGGCAAGATGTTATTCCACATAGACCAGATGTGTTATTAGAAGATATAGAAATATTTCACGATTATTATGTATTGAATGAGCGTATCCAAGGACTTAATAAATTACGAATTATTAGTTGGAACGGAAAAGAAGATTACTATTTACCATTTAAAAGTGAAACCTACACGGCTTATTTAGGAAATAATCCTGAATTTAACTCGGATGTTTTGCGTTATGGATTTAATGGTATGACAACGCCAAGTTCTGTTATAGATTATAATTTTAAAACGAAAACAAACCTTGTTTTAAAAGAGCAAGAAGTTTTAGGCGATTTTGATAAAGACCATTACACGTCCGAACGTATTTGGGCAACAGCTAGAGACGGCGAAAAAATCCCAATGTCTGTAGTCTATAAAAAAGGGCTTAAAAAGCATGGAGAAAATCCCTTGCTTTTATACGCTTATGGTTCTTATGGTTCTACAATTGACCCCTATTTTTCTACGATTCGTTTAAGTTTGCTGGATCGCGGATTTATTTTTGTAATTGCTCATATTCGTGGTGGTGAATATTTAGGTCGCGATTGGTATGAAAATGGAAAACTTTTGAAAAAAGAAAATACGTTTTTCGATTTTATAGATTGCTCCAAATACCTAATTGAACAAAATTATACATCTGCAAAACATTTGTATGCTAATGGAGGTTCAGCAGGTGGTTTGCTTATGGGAGCCATTATAAATATGAACCCAGAACTTTATCATGGTGTTGTTGCAGCTGTTCCGTTTGTAGATGTTGTTACAACCATGCTAGATGATTCTATTCCGCTTACAACAGGAGAATATGATGAATGGGGAAACCCGAATGATGAAACCTATTATCATTATATGAAATCCTATTCACCTTATGATAATGTAATAGCACAAGATTATCCAAATTTATTAGTAACTACAGGTTTTCATGATTCTCAAGTACAATATTGGGAACCGGCAAAATGGGTTGCAAAATTACGCGATTTAAAAACAGATTCTAATATTTTGTTGTTGCATGTAGATATGCATACAGGTCATGGTGGTGCTTCTGGCCGATTTGAGAGTCTAAAAGAGGTTGCATTAGAATATGCATTTTTACTGGATTTAGAGGGAATTAAACAATAGTTCGAAAAAAAATTGTATTTTTGCGAGGTTTTAAGCTGCATTTTACAAAAAAGATGGAGTTACTCAAAAAGTAAATATGGGACACAAAAATCAAGTTTATAACAGT
>DIAL01000127.1:43496-59192 GCA_002414705.1 Flavobacteriaceae bacterium UBA5079 | reverse complement strand
GTTCCGGTACCTATTTTGCAAAAGTAGAAGCCTTTAATCCAGGACACTCTTCAAAAGATAGAATTGCATTGTATATTATTGATCAGGCTGAGAAGCAAGGTATTTTAAAACCAGGCGATACTATTATTGAAACAACTTCTGGAAATACAGGTTTCAGTTTGGCCATGGTGAGTATAATTAAGGGGTATAAGTGTATTTTGGCAGTGAGTTCAAAATCATCACCTGATAAAATTGATATGCTAAAAACCATGGGAGCTAAAGTGTATGTTTGTCCTGCTCATGTGGCAGCAAACGACCCAAGATCTTATTATGAAGTTGCGAAACGTTTACATGAAGAAACACCAGGTTCTGTCTATATCAATCAATATTTTAACAATTTAAATGTGGATGCGCATTACCATTCTACTGGTCCAGAAATCTGGAAGCAAACAGAAGGTAAAATAACGCATTTAGTTGCTTGTAGTGGTACAGGAGGAACCATTTCTGGAACTGCTAAATACTTAAAAGAACAAAATCCAGATATTAAAATTTTGGGTGTTGATGCTTATGGCTCTGTGTTGAAAAAGTATCATGAAACACGTGAGTTTGATGAGAAAGAAATTTATCCGTACCGTATTGAAGGTCTAGGTAAAAACTTAATACCAACAGCTACAGAATTTGATGTGATTGATGAATTTATAAAAGTCACAGATGAAGAGAGCGCATTAACAGCTCGCGAAATTGCAAAAACAGAAGGCTTATTTGTTGGTTATACATCTGGTGCAGCTATGCAAGCCATCAAACAGTTAAACGACGAAAACACATTTGGAGAAAATGATGTGGTTGTTGTAATTTTTCCTGATCATGGATCTCGCTATATGAGTAAGATTTATAGTGATAAATGGATGAAAGAACAAGGCTTTCTAGACACTGAAAAAGTAAAAACAAAAGAAGATATAGAATTTATATAAGTATGTCATCATACACAGCAGATGATAGTTAGCTTTAAATATTTTTAGTTAACTATCATTTGTTGTTAATAATAGAACGTAAAATTATTATGCTGTGAAATATTAAATATCTAATTTTGCAACATCTAACTACATTAATAGCTTTATGAGAGATTTATTTGATAAAATATATAGAGATAAAGGACCTCTAGGAAAATGGGCTGCCCATGCCGAAGGTTATTTCGTATTCCCAAAATTAGAAGGTGAAATTTCTAATCGTATGAAATTCCAAGGAAAAGAGGTCGTAACATGGAGTATAAACGATTATTTAGGTTTAGCTAACCATCCTGAAGTTCGTAAAGTAGATGCTGAAGCTGGTGCAGCTTACGGTTCTGCTTATCCAATGGGAGCACGTATGATGTCTGGTCACACTGATCTTCACGAACAATTACAAAATGAATTAGCTGCTTTTGTTAATAAAGAAGCAGCATACTTATTAAATTTTGGATATCAAGGTATGGTTTCTACCATAGACGCTTTAGTATCCAAAGATGATATTATTGTTTATGATGTGGATGCCCACGCTTGTATTATAGATGGTGTGCGTTTACACATGGGTAAGCGTTTTACTTATAAACATAATGATGTTGAAAGTTTAGAAAAAAACTTGGAGCGTGCTACTAAAATGGCAGAACAAACTGGTGGTGGAATTTTAGTGATTTCAGAAGGCGTGTTTGGTATGCGTGGTGAGCAAGGTCGATTAAAAGAAATCGTGGAATTAAAGAAAAAATTTAATTTCAGATTCTTTGTTGACGATGCACACGGATTTGGTACACTTGGTGCTACTGGAGCAGGCGCAGGTGAAGAGCAAGGCATTCAAGACGATATTGATGTATATTTTGCAACGTTTGCAAAATCTATGGCAAGTACGGGTGCTTTTATTGCTGCTGACAAAGAAATTATAGATTATTTAAAATATAACTTACGCTCGCAAATGTTTGCTAAATCTTTGCAAATGCAGTTAGTTGTAGGTGCGTTAAAACGTTTAGATATGTTACGTACCATGCCAGAATTAAAGCAAAACCTTTGGAAAATTGTTGATGCTTTACAGTCGGGTTTAAAAGCACGTGGTTTTGATATTGGTACAACTCAAAGTTGTGTAACACCTGTATATTTAAAAGGGAGTATTCCTGAAGCTATGGCTTTAGTAAAAGACTTACGTGAAAACTATGGTATTTTCTGTTCTATTGTTGTGTATCCTGTAATTCCTAAAGGATTAATTTTATTACGAATGATACCAACTGCTACTCATACATTAGAGGATGTTGAAATAACTTTGGAAGCTTTTGATGCAATTAGAGCCCGTTTAGAAAACGGAACCTACAAGCGTTTATCTGCTGCTGTAACAGCTGCCATGGAAAAGTAATCTTAAAGATTATATATAACAAAAGCCGATTTTTATCTTAAAATCGGCTTTTGTTGTTTTACAACATTTTCTTAAAAGTCTTTCGACGTTTAATAATTTTGGTATCAAAATCTTTCCAAATTTGATGTGATGCATGATTATCAGCTAATTCGGGTAAACGAATACACGTTTCAATACCATATTTAGTAAATGATTTATGCATTTCATTAAAAATAACAGCAGTAACACCTTTGTTTTGATAATGAGGATCTACACCAATTAAATAGAATAAAGCAGTTTTACTCGCTTTTTTAGCTTTTAGTAATTTAAGAAATCCAAACGGAAATAATTTCCCTTTAGTTTCCTGTAGGGCTTCTGAAAACGAGGGTAAAACAATAGCAAAGGCTACCATTTTATCATGTTCATCAAATACAAATTTGATAAACTCTGGATTTACAAAGTTGATAAATTTCTTTTTAAAATAATCCCGTTGCGCATTTGATATAGGAACGAATGACGATAATTTAGAATAAGAGTCGTTGAACAAATTAAACATATTATCCAAATGTGGTATAATTTCACTGGCTTTAGTATAACTACCAGCTTTTAATTTAAAACGTTTTAAAATAAGTTCGTTAGCTCTCACAAAACGTTCTATAGGGAGATTGATAAACGAAAATTTACTTTCTATATATTCTTTTTCAGTAACAAACCCTAGATGATTAAAATGATCTATATAATATGGATGATTGTACCAAGTTGCCATAGTTCCAATATGATCAAAACCTTCGGTTAACGCACCATTTTTATCTAAATTAGAAAATCCAACAGGACCTTCTATATATTCTAAATTGTGTTGTTTTCCTATTTCTGCTACTTTTTCCATGAGTGCTTTAGATACGTCTAAATCATCAATGGTATCAAACCAACCAAAACGCATTTTTTTAACTTTTTGGTCATTAATTTCTGTCCAATTTACAATGGCAGCAATACGTCCAACAATTTCGTTATTTTTGAATGCTAGAAAATAACGCGCTTCAGCATGTAAAAAAGCTGGATTTTTATCCGCACTTAAAGTGCTCACTTCATCAGAAATAATAGGAGGTACCCAGTATTTTGAATCTTTATATAATGAAAATGGAAACGTTACAAATTGCTTCAGTTCCTTTTTATTCTTTACTTCATGTAATTGTATCATAAATCTTTCAGCATCTAATTTAAACCATCATCAAAATCAGTATCCTCTTTTTCGCGCTTATTTTTGTTTTTGCCGCGCGATTTATTTTCACGTCGTTCTAACTCCTCATCAGCAGAAGTTCCATCTTTTCCTTCCTTGTCTTTATGGAAATCTAAACGATATGATGCACCAATTGTTACGCCAAATACTGAAGGTGTATCTTTTGTATTAAACGTTAAGGCTGTATCTAACTGGAAATTTTTACTCCATAAATACGCACCCCCAAAACGAATTAAGTTGTCTGCATAAAAATCGCTACTAATGTTTTGGGTCTCTCCAAATAATACCCACTGATCGGTTATGGATTTAGTAAGTGTTAAGATAAATGAGAAATCAGATTGATCTGTTCCTATTCTATCCAAAATAAAGTTAGTGACTAATACCCAGCCGCTTGCAAAATTATTTTGCGTTCCAACCATGACTTTAGGACTAAATCCTTCAATTTCTGCGGCTGTAAACGGATTATCTTTTGCATCAAAATTAGCACCTGCATAAACGGCAACAGCTGGAATTAACTGATTCCATTTAAATGAATGGTTTGCTTTCCAGCTTCTTAAATCCGGTTTATCTTCGCCTGCGTTTTTATAAGGATCATAAACCAAATATTTAGCACCAACAGTTAGTGTTTTAAAATTACTAAAGGTTTCATCGTTGGCTACAATTCCGGTATAACTTCTATTTGTAGATTGAAATGTTCCTTCAATATTTATTTCTAACTGCGGAAATAATAACCCATAACGCACAGCAAAGTCGGCACCAAAACTTTTATCTTCTCTATTTAAAAGATTGTGGTTTTCATTTAAAATATAAGGACCAACTTCAAACTGAACAACATTGGTTCCAACAGAAAATGCACTTCTAGAAACGCCAGGTCTGTTTGAATTTATGACTTCTGTATATTGCGCATACGAATAAAGGGTTGTAAACGAAACAAGTAGAAATAAATAGGTTTTGATTGATTTCATAAGTTTATGTTTGATTTCAAATATAGATATTTTATATTTTTTTTAAGTGTTTAAGGGGTAATTTAAATAGTAAGAATTGTATTTTTGTGAAAATTTAGTGATATGCTTCAACACGCATCTTTTACAGGCTTGATAAAAACAATTTTAATTATATTGTTAGTTTGGTATGGTATAAAAATCCTTTCCCGATTATTTGCACCTGCTTTATTGCGCTATGTTAGTAAAAAAGCTGAAGAAAAATTTGGTCAGCAATTCGGGCAACAGTTTAACCAAAAACAACAGCAACAACCTCCAAAAAATGAAGGAGAAACCATTATAGATAAAGTGCCTCAATCAAATACTTCAAATAAAAACGTTGGCGAATATGTAGATTACGAAGAAATTGATTAATTTTCGCTTTCATTGATTAATCCAATTTCATGCAATTTTCAATAAAAAAATGCCTACCTCATATTCTTGTTTTAGTAGGTTTTATTTGTATTTCACTAGCTTATTTTAGTCCTGTTTTAAAAGGTAAAGAGATTTATCAAAGTGATATAAAACAATATATTGGCATGTCCAAACAACAAAAGGACTTTAAAGCTGAAACAGGTAACGAAACCTATTGGACCAATAGTGCTTTTGGCGGAATGCCAACCTATCAATTAGGTGCAAAATATCCACATAACTATATTAAACAACTCGATTTAACGTTACGCTTTTTGCCACGGCCAGCGGATTATCTATTCCTTTATTTTATAGGGTTTTACATCTTGTTATTATCGCTAAAAGTCGACTTTAAGTTGGCAGCTTTGGGTGCGCTTGCATTTGGGTTTTCAACCTATTTAATTATCATATTAGGTGTTGGTCATAACAGTAAAGCACATGCCATTGCTTATATGCCTTTGGTTTTAAGTGGTATTATACTCACATTCCGACAAAAATATATTGCTGGATTTTTACTTACTGCAGTTGCTATGGCTTTGGAATTGGTAGCCAATCACTTTCAAATGACGTATTATTTAATGTTTTTGGTACTTGTTTTAGGTGTTGCTTATTTGGTAGATGCTTACAAGAAAAAAATATTACCTCAATACTTTAAATCTGTTGGAATTATGACTGCTGCTGTGGTTTTGGCAATCGGATTAAATGCAACAAATATTCTCGCTACTCAAGAATATGCTGCAGAAAGTACACGAAGCCAAAGCGATTTAACCATAAATCCAGATGGTTCTCCTAAAGAAATTACGTCCGGATTAGACAAGGATTATATAACAGAATACAGTTATGGAATTTTAGAAACGTTTAATTTATATATTCCACGTTTTTTAGGCGGTGGAAGTTATGAGGACGTTGGAAAAGAATCTGCTACTTACGACTTTTTTCTAACCCTTGGCGCTACACCACTGCAAGCGATGCAAGAAGTGAAACAGACACCAACATATTGGGGAGATCAGACCATCGTTGAAGCACCAGCTTACGTTGGAGCCGTAGTTTTGTTTCTTTTTGTTCTAGCCTTATTTTTAGTGAAAGGTCGCTTAAAATGGTGGTTAGTTGGCGGAACTGTTTTATCGCTATTATTATCTTATGGGAAGAATCTCGGATTTTTAACCGATTTCTTTATTGATTTTGTACCTATGTATAATAAGTTTAGAGCGGTAAGTTCTATTCAAGTTATTTTAGAATTATGCATTCCTATTCTGGCTATTTTTGGATTAGTACGCTTATTTAATCCTTTGGAGAAACAAGAAGAAAAATTAAAGGCTTTAAAATATACTGCTATCATTACAGCTGGTTTGGCTGTATTATTTTTACTGTTTAAATCATCATTATTTAATTTTGTTGGTGCTAATGATGGATTGTACCGTCAGAATTATGGACCACAATTTGTTGATGCTGTTATAAAAGATAGAAAAGCATTTTTTACACAAGACACTTTGAGAACCTTGATTCTTGTATTGCTTTCAGCAGGAACCATCTTTCTGTTTATTAAAGACAAGCTTTCTGAAAAATTAGTAGTTATCATTTTTGCTGGTTTAATACTTTTCGATTTAGTAGGTGTGGATAGACGTTATGTGAATAATGATAATTTCGTGTCATCTATTCAGGTAAATAAGCCGTATCAAGCCAATGCTGCCGATTTAGCCATTCAAAAAGATCCTGAACATTTTAGAGTTTTAGATCTAACGTCGGGTGGTGCAAGAGCTTCATATTTCCATAATTCGGTTTCAGGATATCATGCTGCTAAATTAAAACGTTTTAATGAGTTGTATGATTTTTATATTTTGCAAAACAACATAAATGTATTGAATATGTTGAATGCCAAATATATTATAGCACAAGATGATGACAAAAACATATTCCCTTATACCAATACAGATGCCAATGGTAATGCCTGGTTTGTAACTAAATTGGAACAAGTAACTGATGCTAACACTGAAATTTTAAAGCTTGATAGTTTAAATACTAAACAAGTTGCTATTACGTCCATGAAAGGGTTGGAGAGCAAAATATTTCAAACGGATTCATCTGCAACTATTCAGGTAGAAATATATAAACCAGACTATATTAAATATCAATCGGAGTCAACTGTTGATGGTTTTGCTGTATTCTCGGAGATATATTATAATCATGGTTGGAATGCTTATATAGATGGGGAGTTATTGCCTTATACACGCGTAAACTATGTGTTACGAGCTATGCATATTCCATCTGGCAAACATACAATTGAGTTTAAGTTTGAACCAGACGTTATAAAAACAGGTAGCACAATTGCCTTAGCGAGTTCTGTTATTTTCGGATTACTATTTTTAGGTGGTTTGTTTTATGGGTTTAAACGTAAAACGGAGTAGTGTGCGCAAAAAGGTTCTTATTGTTACGTATTATTGGCCTCCAGCTGGAGGTCCAGGTGTGCAGCGTTGGTTGAAATTTGTAAAATATTTACCAGATTTTAATATAGAACCTATTGTTTATATTCCAGAAAACCCCAATTATCCAATTATTGATGAGAGTTTGTTATCTGAAATACCAAGTTCAGTAACAATTATAAAACAACCCATTTCAGAACCTTATAAATTAGCTGGTTTATTTTCAAAAAAGAAAACAAAAACGATTAGTAAAGGAATTATTACCAATAATGGTAAACAATCTGCTTTAGAGCAATTATTACTTTTTATTCGTGGAAACTTCTTTATTCCTGATGCGCGAAAAAGTTGGGTGAAACCTTCTGTATCTTATTTGGAAGATTATATTAAAGCAGAAGGAATAGATACCATTATTACCACTGGACCACCACATAGCTTGCATTTAATAGGTTTAGAGCTAAAAAGGAAACTAAACTTGAATTGGTTAGCAGACTTTCGTGATCCTTGGACGACTATTGGTTATCATAAGCAATTAAAACTGACTAAACGTGCTAAAAATAAGCATAAACAATTAGAGCAGGATGTTTTATCACTGGCAGATAGGATATTAGTAACAAGTCAGGTGACAAAAGAAGAATTTGAAGCTAAAACCAATAAACCCATTTCGGTTATTACAAATGGTTATGATGTGAATCATGTTGTTAAACCTGAATTGGATTCCGAGTTTACATTAGCGCATATTGGCTCGTTATTATCCAAACGTAACCCTGAAATTTTATGGCAAGTATTAAGCGATTTGATTCTTGAAAAACCGAATTTCGGAACAGATTTTAAACTGAATTTAGTTGGTTTTGTGAGTGAAGATATATTGAAGTCTATTAAATATTATAGATTAAGTAATTATATAAGTGAAATTGGTTATGTGTCACATGAAGAAGCTGTTAGGTTTCAAAAAAAATCACAAGTATTATTGTTAATTGAAATAGATTCGCCAGATACACGTTGTATAATCCCTGGTAAGTTATTTGAATATATGGTTTCCGAAAGACCTATAATTGCATTAGGTCCTGATGGTTCAGACGTTTCAACTATTTTAAAAGAGACCCACACAGGCAGCTATTTTAAATATGATGATTATGATACTTTAAAATTACAAATTGTTTCGCATTACGATTCATTTAAAAAGAGTAGTTTACAGTCAAACGGAATCGGATTACAAAAATACAGCAGAAAAGCACTAACTAAATCATTAGCCGAATTATTATAAATGGGAATCGTTACCACTCAATCCATAAAAAACACCATTGTTACCTACCTAGGTTTTGGATTAGGTGCTATAAATGTGTTGTTTTTATTTACGGAATTCATAAGTGACGAGTATTTTGGTTTAATTACGTATATCTTTTCTACAGCTAATGTAATGATGCCTATTTTGGCTTTTGGTGTGCATAATACGCTTATTAAATTCTATTCGACTTATAAAACGCGGCAAACACAAAATGGTTTTTTAATACTTATGCTGTTTTTACCATTGTCAATCATTATTCCCACAGCCATAATAGGATATTTTGCTTTTGATGTTATTAGCAATTGGTTATCTGGCACCAATGCTATTGTAGGCGATTATGTTTGGCTTATCTTTATATCAGCAGTTGCATTCTCCTATTTTGAAGTATTTTATGCTTGGTCACGCGTACAAATGCAGAGTGTTTTTGGGAATTTTATGAAAGAAGTTTTTCATAGAGCCGGAACCATGATTCTACTATTGTGTTTATATCTAGGTTATATTAATGTTGAGGAACTTATTTACAGTATTACAGGAATTTATATTCTTCGTGTTATTATTATGAAATTGTATGCCTTTAGTTTACGATTTCCGTCTTTTAAAACGACTAGAATTCCGAATCTATCTTCTGTTTTAAAATATACTTCGCTTATTATTATTGCAGGATCTGTAGCTAATGTTATTCTGGAAGTGGATAAATTTATGCTGAATAGATTTGTGGCTATTGAATACGTTGCTTATTACGGTGTTGCTATTTATATTGCTTCGGTAATTGGTGTTCCAAGTCGCTCCATGCATCAAATTATTAGTCCACTAACGGCTAAATTTTTAAACGAAAAAAATAAAGTCGAATTAGATAAATTATACAAAAGGAGTTCTTTAAGTTTATTTATAATAAGTGGGTTTATTTTCTTGCTTATTATTTTAAATATTAATGAATTATACAGTTTTATAAACGCGAATTATGCGGATGGATTATTGGTTGTTTTTGTAATTAGTTTATCCAAACTAACGGATAGTTTATTAGGGAATAATAATGCCATTTTATTTAATAGTGATTATTACAGAATGGTACTTGTTTTAGGTATGTTTTTAGCTGTGTTAACGGTTGTTTTAAATATAGTTTTCATTCCAATATATGGAATTAATGGTGCTGCTTTCGCAACTTTTTTAGCAATATTGTTTTATAATATTGCCAAATTATGGTTTGTAAATGTGAAATTGAAAATGCAGCCCTTTACAATAAGCACGCTCAAGGTTTTAGGGCTTTTAATTGCTTGTTTAGGTATATTTTATTTTTGGGATTTACCTTGGCATCCCATTGTAAATATAGGCTTGAAATCGTTTTTAATTACTATTTTCTATGGAGCTTTAGTTTATAAGTTAAATTTATCTGAAGATATTTCGCAACTTATCAATAACACCCTTAAACGCTTTAAAAGAGAAAATCCCGCGATGTAGCTTTGAGACATACAAATCGCAGGACTTTCCTACTAACCAACCAAAAATTTTATCTTTTTCTACTAGAGTCCGATTGCCTGGAGTTTCTAGTTGTATTTCTTTCTTTTAAATATGTACGAGATTTAGTGACATTTGGTTTTTTATTAACCCTATTATTTTTACTAACTCGTGTTGTTTGTTTTCTAGAAGTACTAAATTTTGAACTATTATCTTGAGAATTATAGGTAGAAACTTGTCTGTTATTAGTTCGAGTTTTTGTTTGTGCTTCTTTATTATTACGACTTCTAGGTTTTACCAATTCAGGCTTTTGAGTATTTCCTCTTGTTTGGGTAGCGTTAGAACGTCTAGGGACCTTGTTTCTAGTAGTATTCGTGTTATTATTACGTCCTCTTGGTGCTTGTTCTGAAACCGAATTTCCACGTCTATTTGGTGTTCTAGTGGCTAATTCTGAACGCCTTGAAATGGTATTTCCGCGTCTACTAGCAACTGCGCTTGGGCGTCTGTAATTATTAGTATATGGAGTTGAATACCTATAACGAACTGGTGCATAATGTTGTCTGTATGGCCTGTTGTAAACTACGCAATAATCAAAAGCTGGAATGCGGTAATATCTGTGCCATGGTCTGTAAACATAAATACGATTAAAAGGGTTTATAAAACCACTACAATACGTAAATTGATTATATCGGTTATAATGAATATATAATCCACCAACAGATGTTAAATACCCAAAATTATTATAACGCATGGATACATTACCAACACGAACTACACGACCGTAATAATCATAAAAAATAGGTGTGTTTTCTATTTGAATAATGGCTCCAAACTCGTCATATTGAACAAAACCATTATAATCGTAACCTGTGTTAAAGCTTATACTCACATTTGGTGAATTAACAGAAACATTTACATTATTTGTATAATTGGCCATGTGAAAATCAAATTGACCATCAGGGAATAATGAAAACTCTATTCCACTTTCAACAAAAATGAAATTATTACCATTACCATAACCACTATTATTAACCTCAAAAGTTTTTTGATCAAGTTCTTCACTTGTACTTGCCATGATTGCAGTACTGGATAAAAAAAGTACCGAAAAAAGATATGCTAACTGTTTCATAATTGTTGTGTATTAATTAAACTTATTTATTGTAAAACAAACAGCGTGCCAGAAAATTCAAAAATGATTTATGTGTCTGATTTTTAAGTTTTTAAATAATATTATTGAGCTATTTAGTTATTTAGAGGATTCTTAATATTGCGCAATAACTGGACAATCCAAAAACTCATTACCTCAATCTTAATCAATCCAAGAACGAAACAAAAACAATAATCCCAAATAATCATTTATGATTATTTGGGATTACTAACTAACTAACTAACTAACTAACTAACTAACTAACTAACTAAAACTTATCTTTTTCGCTTTATTGGTTGCGTTTTGATTTCTGGATTTTCCGATTTGTCTTTTTTATAATAATAGAAATCTTCTGAATTTGTATTAAAATTATCATTCTGGATATTACCAGATACGTGACTAATGTTGCAGTTAAAAATTCCGCAAACGTGACACATATTACTAAAAGGACTTACAAAACCATATTGGTTAATAATTTCGCCCCAACGGTTATAATTAATATGTAATCCGCCTACTTGACTTAATAAGCCATTTCGGTTATAACGCATATATATAGATCCAGCACGTTTAATTTTCCCATTACGGTCATAATTAATATATACATTTCCAATGCGTCTTACTTGTCCGTTTACATCATGGGTTACAATTACACCTTGATTTCTTGGAACTGAATAACGCACACGATTAAATGTTGCAGGAGCTCCAAAAGTCATGTTAACAGAACCACGACGAGTTTGTGCTGAACTTCTGTAGTAATAATTACTTTCAAAGTGACTTGTTTGCTGATTTGCATTCGTATTAAAGTCAAAACTTCCATTTGGAAAAATCATGAATTCAATGCCACGTTCCATAAAAATAATTGGTTGAGCATAGCTATCATTTAAAATTGATAAATCGTCAGCTGTAGTTACAGACAGATTTTCGTTTGCTGTTACAGTTGTTAATCCTATTAACAAAGCTGTAAATAAAAGTACTTGTTTTTTCATCTTATTAGGATTTATGATTATGCCTACTCATGAGCTTTTCGGCTTTCGCTATGTATTAATTAGTATTCAATTGTCGTGCCAAAAATATAACTCACTGAATAGTAGGTGTGTAGTGTTTTAAATATGTGCTTTCTTTTTTATAGATTTATAAAATCAAAATATTATCATGGCTAAAAGCAAGCATACGTGTAAAAACTGTGAAACGGCATATAGTGAATCTTTTGCGTTTTGTCCGCATTGTGGGCAAAAACGGAATGATGAACTCACGCTTACCGTTTTGTTTTATAACACGATAAGTAATTATTTTTCTTTTGATGCGCGCTTTTTTAAAAGTTTTCTTCCTTTAATGATGAAACCTGGCTTTTTAGCTAAAAAATTCATTGAAGGTAAGCGCTTGTTGTATTTACATCCAGCCCAGATGTATTTATTTATATCATTAGTGTTTTTCTTTTTCTTTTCTTTTATTGAACTAGATCAAGGAAAACGATTGGATGCCACGTTGGCAAAAACCATGCAGCAAGAGCAATTAGTTGACTCCTTACTTACTAACAAAGATCTGGACTCCTTAAAACAGTCCGCACTTATAAATAAAATTTTAAAAGATTCTTTAAAACAAGGAGAGTTAAGACAAACGGTAAGAGAGCATAGAATACTTGCTGAATTATCTACAGAAGAACTCGATTCTCTTATTTCAAATAAACAATTTGAAACGCGCGACTTTAATAGTCTCTCTTATCTGACAAAACAAATAGATTCGCTTATAGACACCAATGCGTCTGAAGATATTATTCTTAAAGAAATGGGAATGACTGAAGATGATGGTTTTTTTACCAAACGTGCTTATGCGCAATCTTTAAAATTCTATCAATCTAAAAAGGGTTCTGGGATTTTAAGCTCGTTTTATAGTATGATTCCGATTGCGATGTTTTTTCTGCTTCCAATTTTTGCTTTTATTTTAAAAATAATGCATTTAAAACGCGGAACTTATGCACATCATTTGGTGTTCAGTTTCTATTATTTTTCTTATCTATTTACAACATTTACTATTATAATTGCGGTTAATTTAATTTGGGATCTATCCAATTGGATAGATTTTCTTATAGTAATATCAACATCCATTTATTTATTGCTTGCTTTGAAGTATTTTTATAATCAAGGATGGTTTAAAACCATATTAAAATGGGGAATAACTATTTTTGTATTTTTGTCTATTATTACACCTGTAACAGCAAGCTTTCTAGTGGTTTATGCGTTTTTGTTTTTTTAAATTTTTTCTAGAGTTTTTCTAGAGTTTTTCTTTAAGATATTTTCCCGTTATCGATTTGTTGTTTTTTACTAATTCTTCAGGAGTACCTTCAGCAATTAAATAACCTCCACGCTCACCACCTTCAGGACCTAAATCTATTATATAATCAGCACATTTTATCAATTCTAAATTATGCTCAATAACAATAATGGAGTGTCCTTTTTCGATTAATGCATAAAAAGATTTTAATAATTTTTGAATATCATGAAAATGCAAACCAGTAGTCGGTTCATCAAAAATGAATAATGCTTGATCACTTTTACTACCTTTTCCTAAAAATGTGGCTAATTTTATGCGTTGTGCTTCACCACCAGAAAGGGTAGAGGAGCTTTGCCCTAATGTTACATAACCCAAACCAACGTCTTGTAATGGCTGTAATTTAGACTGAATTTTTTTTTGTTCAGTTTTGTTAAAAAAGGAAATAGCATCATCAATAGTTAGATTTAAAATATCATCAATAGATTTTCCTTCAAACTGAACTTCCAAGACTTCTTTCTTAAAACGTTTACCATTACAGGTTTCGCAGGTTAAATGCACATCTGCCATAAATTGCATTTCAATAGTTACCTCACCATCTCCTTTACAGGTTTCACAACGACCACCATCTACATTAAAACTAAAATGTTTGGCTTGGTAGTTTCGTATATTACTTAATTTCTGTTTTGCGTAAAGCGCACGAATATCATCATAGGCCTTGATATAGGTTACCGGATTGGAACGGGAAGATCTTCCAATAGGGTTTTGATCTACAAATTCAATATGCTTAACATTGCTATAGTTTCCTTTTAATTCAGAAAACTGACCTGGTTTATCACCAAAATCTGTCAATTTCTTCTGCATGGCTGGATAAACTATTTTTTTTATGAGTGTACTTTTTCCACTTCCAGAGACACCTGTTACAACGGTTAACATTCCAAGTGGTAAGGTAACATCAATATTTTTTAGATTGTTTTCTTTGGCACCAATAATATTTATTGCGTATTTAGAAGTTCGCCTTTTGTTAGGAACTGTAATTTCTAAATCACCATTTAAATATTGAGCAGTTAAAGATGATGATTTTAAAATATCTTGAAACGTTCCCGTTGCAACTACGTTACCACCAAACGTACCTGCTTCAGGTCCAATGTCTATTATTTCATCGGCAGCCATCATAATATCTTCATCGTGTTCCACAACAATAACTGTATTTCCTAAATCTCGTAATGCTTTTAAAACACCTATTAATCGTTCGGTATCTTTAGGGTGTAAACCAATACTCGGTTCATCTAAAATATACATAGAACCAACCAAACTACTCCCTAAACTGGTAGCTAAATTAATACGTTGACTTTCTCCTCCAGACAACGTGTTGGATTTTCTGTTAAGCGTTAAATAACTCAAACCTACATTATCTAGAAAACTTAATCTATTATTTATTTCCTTTAATAATCGCTTTGCAATTTGAGTGTCATGTTCATTTAGCTTCAGGTTTTTGAAGAATTCAGCTAATGCGTCCAAAGGCATATCTACCAAATCTGTAATAGTAGCATTGTTTATATTAACATATTCGGCTTCCGGACGCAAACGCTTACCTTTACATGTTTTACATTTTGTTTTTCCACGATATCTGGAAAGCATAACACGATTTTGAATTTTATATGCTTTAGATTCTAATTCGGCAAAAAAACTATTTAAGCCTTCAAAATATTGGTTTCCATCCCAAACTAATTGTTTTTGATCGGCTGTTAAATCATAATACGGTTTATGGATTGGAAAACTGAATTTATGCGAATTATTAACCAACTGATCACGATACCAACTCATACTTTCACCACGCCAAGCAAACACGGCATTTTCATAAATGGATAAACCTGTATTTGGAATGACTAAATCTTCATCAATACCAATAACATCGCCATAACCTTCACATGTTGGACACGCACCATACGGATTATTAAAACTAAATAAATGCACATTTGGTTCTAAAAAATCTATACCATCTAATTCAAACTTGTTGCTAAAATGTTCTTGTTTATTGTTGGAAAGAGATTCAATATAACAATTCCCTTTTCCTTCAAAAAAAGCAGTTTCAATAGCATCAGCTAGTCGGTTGTAAAAATCGTCTTCATCTTTTGTTATAACACGGTCTACAACTA
>DIAL01000127.1:41947-43379 GCA_002414705.1 Flavobacteriaceae bacterium UBA5079 | reverse complement strand
GTTTTTCTTTAGTAGTAAACGCTTCATCAATTCGTACAACAGAATCGTTCACTTTAATTCTAGCGTAACCTTGCTGATTTAACACTTTTAATTTATCGGCTAACGTTCTATCTTTTTCTAAAAAAATAGGCGCTAGGAGGAGAAGCTTTTCACCTTCAGGAAATGCTTTTATATGTTTTAAAACATCTGCAACTGAATCTTTTTTAACCTCTTTACCAGATTTAGGCGAATAGGTTTTTCCAATTCTAGCAAATAGTAATTTTAAATAATCGTAAATTTCAGTAGTTGTGCCAACTGTGGATCGTGGATTGGTAGAATTAACTTTCTGTTCGATAGCAATGGCTGGAGCAATTCCTTTAATATAATCTACTTTTGGTTTATTTAATCTGCCTAAAAATTGTCTTGCATAACTAGATAAACTTTCTACATAGCGTCTTTGACCCTCTGCATATAATGTATCGAAAGCTAAACTAGATTTTCCAGATCCAGATAATCCTGTAATAACTACGAGTTTATTCCTAGGTATAACAACATCAATATTTTTTAAGTTGTGCAATTTAGCACCTTTAATAATGATATTTTCTTTAGGATTGACTTCAGAAATATTAGTGTACATAAGCTATTAACAGAATTAATTGTGCAAAGATACTACAAGAAAATACCATTAAAAAATAGAATGTATTTCTAATTTAATTTGAAAAAAAGTAAAAATAAATTTGTTTTTTCAGAAGTATTGTTGTTATATTTGGATTCTATAAACCTAAAAATCACGAGAGTAGCCTATACGCACAACATTACTTTAAAATCCTTTTTAACCCCAAACCAGATTTGTTCTGGTAAAAAAGTAATGATTATGCAACACAATCTTATCACGGACGCTACCTTGGTTACCAATTATATACATGGAAATGAGCATGCTATTGAAGTTTTAATCAATAGGCATAAACAACGTATTTTCAGTTTTATTTATTCTAAAGTTTGTGATAGGGATATTGCTGATGATATTTTTCAGGATACCTTCATTAAAGTTATTAAAACTTTAAAAATGGGAAAATACAATGAGGAAGGTAAATTTTTGCCTTGGGTTATGCGAATTTCCCATAATTTAGTCATAGACCATTTCAGAAAAAACAACCGTATGCCTAAATTTAGTAATACAGGCGACTTTAATATTTTCTCTGTTTTAAGTGATAGTACGTTAGATGCTGAAAAAAGTATTATAAAAGAACAGGTTGAGCATGATGTGCGTCGGGTAATTGAGGAATTGCCAGAAGACCAGAGAGAAGTATTAATGATGCGTATGTATAATGATATGAGCTTTAAAGAAATATCAGAAAAAACAGGTGTTAGCATCAATACAGCTCTAGGAAGAATGCGATATGCATTGATAAATATGAGAAAGATAATAGATAAACATAATATAGTTTTAACT
>DIAL01000127.1:38758-41838 GCA_002414705.1 Flavobacteriaceae bacterium UBA5079 | reverse complement strand
TTGATGCGTTAAGTAAAGTATAAACCACAAAAATTTGAAATTTAATGGCTAAACTTTACTCTCAAAAGAAACCCCAAAATCTAGTTAATTTAAACCCAAAAGAGGAAACCGTAAGATTTCTTCTTGATTATTCGAAGGCTTTAAGTGTTATAAATTGTAATAAGATGAAGTTTGAAGCGCTTCTCAACTAAACTTTGAAAAAGTCCTGATTAGTCTCAGGACTTTTTTTTTACATTTAAGCATAGGCAGCAATCTCATTTTTTCAATGATCTATATTCTATTTTTTGATTTTAGAGTAATAATCATTCAACACCGTTTTTCTGCCTAATGTTTTAGTAATAATATCTTTGTCTAAATCCCAACCACGTGCTGGAGAATATTCTCTACCATACCAAATAACCTGTAAATGTAAATCATTCCAAAGTTCTTCTGGAAATAACCGTTTGGCATCTTTTTCGGTTTGTACCACATTTTTACCATTTGTAAATCCCCAACGATACATAAGTCTATGAATATGTGTGTCTACAGGAAAAGCGGGAATTCCAAACGCTTGCGATAAAACTACAGCAGCTGTTTTATGGCCAACTGCAGGAAGTTCTTCAAGTTCCTCATATGTTTTTGGAACTTTACCGTTGTGCTTATCAATTAATATATGCGATAGACCGTGAATTCCTTTACTTTTCATAGGAGACAATCCAACGGGTTTTATGATTTCTCTGATATCTTCAACCGATAATTTTATCATATCATATGGATTATCCGCTTTGGCAAAGAGTAGTGGTGTAATTTTATTAACTCGAACATCTGTACTTTGGGCAGACATTAGTACAGCAATTAGCAAGGTATATGGATCTTTATGATCTAATGGTACTGGAATAGTAGGATATAATTCCTTTAACGTTTTTATAACGAAATCTACCTTTTCCTGCTTGGTCATAAGTTGTATTTTTACAAAAATTGAATTTAAACAAAGATACTATGACAAATTTAAAACCAGGAGATAAAGCTCCAAATTTTACAGCAAAAGACCAAGATGGAAATACCATTTCATTAAGCGATTACACAGGTAAAAAACTCGTATTGTTTTTTTATCCAAAAGCTAGTACGCCAGGCTGCACAGCCGAAGCATGTAATTTAAGCGATAATTATAACCGTTTCCAAAAATCAGGTTATGATGTTTTAGGGGTGAGTGCTGATAGTGAAAAAAGACAAAGCAATTTTAAAAATAAATACGATTTTCCCTATCCATTATTAGCAGATGAAGATAAAGCGGTTATTGAAGCTTTTGGTGTTTGGGGACCGAAGAAATTTATGGGCAAGGAATATGATGGTATACATAGAACCACCTTTATTATTGATGAAAAAGGAATAATAGAAGACGTTATTACCAAAGTAAAAACCAAAGCACATACGGATCAGATTTTAGGGTAAATATAATTTTATTGTCTGATTATAATAAATTTCATTAATCCATAAAAATTATCTTTAATTATAATTTTCAACTAGTTAGGTTTAATAATCACTTTTATTAGTAACTATTTTATAGATTTAGACATTATTGTAAATTGTTTATTTTCAGGTTTTTACATAATACAAAATGCACTTTGTCGAATAAAATAACTTTTAATCGATGTTTTTTCTTGTTTTTTTACTTTTTTGTTTTAAATTTGCCCCATAATAAAAGTTTTAAACCCAAATTAAAATGAAATACCTACTAAAAATTATAACCGTTATGGTTATAACTATCTCATTATTATCTTGTAATAGTGAACCGTTTGACATGGAAAGAAGCGAGCCAGTAGATTCTATTGTTCTATCTTCTGCATGTAATGATAACCTAGTTGTTGTAAAGTTTATAAACGAATCTATTTTAGATTCTAGCTTTATCATTTATGATAGTGCAGACAACACGCTTGCTACTGAAATTGATTTAGCTCCAGGTGAAAGTTCTCTTTTAAAAAGTTTCTCACCCAATGCAGAGGCAGTAATTAAAGTTGGAAACGTTAAATATACTGGCGAAAAAGTTTTTGATGCTGAAAGTTGTAACTTTTACACATTTGTATTGGATGTAGAAAACGTGTTACAAATTCAAGTTGAAGCCATTTAGAACGCGAAAGTTTTAGAATAAAAAAAGGAGACCATTTAATTATGATCTCCTTTTTAGTTTTATACAATAGAACTTTTATAACTCATCAGGGTGAATCATTTCTTCCGTTTCACAACCAAATAAGCATTTTTCTTTGATTAATTTAGATACACCTTCTGGTAACATGGTTTCCCAGCCTTCTTCACCATCAGATATTTTTTTCAAAACATTTCTAGAGAAAACATCTAAAATAGAGCTATCATAATCAGTAATATCAACCACTTTACCATTATACTTAAAGAACTTGTAAAGCTCTTTCATACGTGGATGTACTTTAAGGTTTTCGCTAGTTGTAAGTTCGCCATTTTCATCCTGCATAGGGTAGAGGTAAACACGTAAATCTTTGAAAAATAGTTTTCCAAATGCTTCTAAAATACCACCACTTAAATGGCGGTAATATTTTTCATCAAAAATATCAACCAAGTTATTCACACCCATGGCTAATCCCATTCGGCTCTTGGTGTATTGAGAGAAATACTCTACTAATTTATAATACTCTTGGAAATTAGAAATTAATACGGTGTGTCCTAATGAGCAAAGCAATTTGGCACGATCCATAAAGTCTTGTTCATCAATTTCACCTTCTGCACGTAAATTAGAAAGCGTGATTTCAAAAACAACTTGTGTTTTATCAGGATCTACTTTATTTTCCTTTATAAACATGTCGTAAGATTTTTCAAACATGTCTATATTTACTTTCGTAACTGGTCTGAAACTACCACGTAAGGCTAAAATATTCTTTTTGTAAAGCACACGTGCTGGCAACACATTATTACCATCTGGTGCAAACATTACGGCATCAGTCATGCCATTTTTAACTAATTGTAAACTCATTAAACGGTTATCAACATCCTCAAAAACAGGTCCTGAAAAGTTAATAGTGTCAATTTCTATTTGATCTTTATCTAAATGGTCATATAAATAACGAAGTAAC
>DIAL01000127.1:31648-38648 GCA_002414705.1 Flavobacteriaceae bacterium UBA5079 | reverse complement strand
CCATAAATTAAATTTGTACCTAAAATACCTAAAGTTTCTTGCTGTAAACGCGCATCATTTTCTTTAAAACGTAAATGCAGTGTAATTTCATTGTATTCATGTTCATCAGCATCCACTTGATAGCGAATTCCTACCCAACCATGACCTTTGTATTTTTTAGCAAAATCTATAGTAGCAACTGTATTTGCATAGGAAAAGAATAACTTGTTAGGGTGTTTATCACGCGTTAATCGTTTTTCCATTAAATCAATTTCATGATTTAACATTTTCAATAATCGTGCTTCAGTAACATAACGACCATCATCCTCAATACCATAAATGGCATCGCTAAAATCCTTATCATAAGCAGACATGGCTTTAGCAATCGTACCAGAAGCTCCACCTGCTCTAAAAAACTGACGAACAGTTTCTTGACCAGCACCAATTTCTGCAAATGTTCCGTAAATATTTTCGTTTAAATTAATACGGAGTGCCTTTGTTTTTAATGATGGAATCTCATCAAACTCTTTATCACCTTTTAAGCTAATTTCCATTGTAAAGTTCAATTATTTGTAAGATACAAAGGTATTAAATAGGGTTGTCAAACAAAAAAATAACCCTATTTTTGTTTCAAAATAAATACGATTGAAAATTACGTTTTTAGGTACTGGAACATCTCAAGGAATTCCCGTTATTGGAAGCAAACATCCTGTTTGTTTAAGTGCCAATCCGAAAGATAAACGGCTACGTGTTTCCGTACTGGTAGAATGGGATAATTACACCTACGTTATAGATTGTGGTCCAGATTTCAGACAACAAATGTTACGCGCTAATTGCAACAAAATAGATGGCGTGATTTTTACACATGAACATGCCGATCATACAGCTGGATTAGATGATATTCGTCCGTATTTCTTTATGCAAGGACCTATTTCAGTTTATGCTCATAAACGTGTTTTAGGTGAATTAACTCGGCGTTTTGATTATATTTTTGAAACTGAAAACAAATATCCTGGTGCGCCAAGTGTTGTTCAGCATGAAGTAAAAAACGAACCATTTCCTTTGGCGGATCTAGTTGTAACGCCTATTAATGTTAAGCATTATAATCTTCAAGTTTTTGGATATCGCTTTCACAATTTTGCTTATTTAACTGATGTTAAAACTATTGAAAATGAAGAGCTTAAAAAACTAAAAGGTCTAGATGTTATAGTTATTAACGCGCTTCGAGTAAGCGAACATCCTTCGCATTTAAATTTGGAACAAGCTTTAGAGATTATAAAAGAAATAAAACCAAAACGCGCTTATTTAACCCATATTAGTCATTTATTAGGATTTCATGACGTTGTGCAACAAACCTTACCAGAGAACGTTTTTTTAGCTTACGATAACTTACAAATTACCCTATAATGAAGAAGAGAATTTTTATGTACCTGTTTATATTTACAGCACTTTTAGTATTATTTCAATACGTAAACTCCAAACGTATTTTAGACTCTTACGAAGGAATTATTGACAATAAGGAAGCAAATTTTGAAAAAGATATTCAAAAATATGCGGATACCATTTCTGGATTACGTGATCAAATTTTAAACTTATCGGAGTTTTCTGTTATGAATACAGAATCTGCCTTAAGTTATTTTGAAGATAGAGGGTATCGAGTAAATCAATTGATTCCGTTTATAAAAGACGAATTGTACGAACTTAATTTAGTAAAAGGCGAGGAACATCCATTAGTCCCATTTCCAGCATTAAATGGAGGCAAAATGATGATAGATCAAATTCGCGTGCTGAACCACAAATGGATTATTGCCAACTTTACAGATGGAAAATATTGGGGAGAAATGATTATTACCTATGAATTAACTGAAGAAGAACAACTAACGTTTAAAGTGGTTGAATCTTTTTTATATCCGTTTAATTAACTTGAAAGGTCGTGGTTTTTACTTCTGTTTCTCCTGTTGGTAATATGGATTTTAATACGACTTCATAGTACCCTGTAACATCTGATGTATAAAAGTCGATTTTTTTTTCGTCGTTACGTTTTAAATCAGGTATCCATAATAATTGTACTCTGTAATCTGGAATACGAATCAGGTTATTGTCTTTGCTATAATCTGGTTGGAAATACATTTTATTTAACAAGGCATTTTTAAATTCTATATTTCTTACAAAATCAGCTTTGTTTTCCAATCTAAAATCGTTTTTAAGTGTTTCAAATGAAATAATACCATTATATATATTTGACTGATATACATACTGTCCGGTAACAGTTTGAATATTTTTTATATTATAAGCGCTGTAATTTAGTATCATTTCATTATCTAAAATACGCAAACCATCAACTAGAATAATAGGGTCTAAATAGTTTAAATCTAGGTTGAAATTGATATTTATTAAATCGGGGACTTTAAAGAAATGTTCAGATCCTTTATTTGATATATATGCTGTTTTAACTATTTCTGTGAAGGTTTCTTTAACAGTTTTAAATCGTGTGTAATCATCCAGTTCGAAAGTAGTTTCTAAAGGTTGGTAAAAAGATATATTAGATTTCACAGGTAAAATACTATCTGTTTTAACTGAAAAATAGGCGTTTTCTATTTGGTGAAATATACTTTCTTTTTCTAACCAATCCTTAATATTTGGTTCTAATTTTAAGTCTGTAAAATGTAAATGGTTATAATGGCTGAATGATTTATTGTCCAATATTATTTTAAAATTTTCGTCTTGTTTGTCTTCAATCTGTAAATTAATAATTGCATTATTGTAGTTTTCATTTACTATGAAATAGAATTTACCATTGGTATTAGTTGTTGTACTTTTAAATATGTTATTTTCTCCAGGAAATGATAAATAAACAGTAATGTTTCCTAGTTTTAAGTCGCTAGTGGATTCCAGTCTACCTGATATAATTTCGCCTCGCAATTCCGGTAAATAGTAAGTACTAGCTTTATCTTCCTGAAAAGTTTTTTGTATGTCGGGATGTGTAGTAGAAATGAAATCAACTTTTCGGACGGAAAGTGAATTTATATTTGACTTTTTCAAGGTGCCCTTTTCTATTTCTATTGATACCTTTTCACGCTTACCAAAATTTGATTTATTTAATATAAGTTGATTGTTGCTAATAGATTGTTTTTTAGTTAGCTGTAGCGTATCAGCTTTAATAATTTTGGAAATGTTTTGTTGAACTTCAGAGTCATCGACTGCTTGTGCTTCAGTTGAATACGGATTTATGATAAATAAATCTACTTCTCCAAAACTATCAGTTAGGTTGTTTTTAGACCAGTTTGTGTAACTAATTAGTTTATAATGTCCCGTTTTTATGGTAGTAGGAATAAAAAAATCACCATGAGCTGAACTATTATCAGTTTTAATTTTATTTTTAAAGATAACAGTCTCATTAGCTCCTACTAATTCAACATATGCTATTTTACTAATAGTACTATATGTTTGTTTGTCTTTTATAAGGCAAGCAACATTGTAGTAAAGAAATTCTCCTGCCAGAAGTAGGTTAGTATTTGTATGTATTGTTGTTGTTTCAGCTGGTATTTCTTCCGCTAAAAATGTATATTCTTCACGATTAATCTGACCAAATGAATTTAGGTATAAAATGCAAACAACGAGTATAAGGATTATTTTTCTCATAATTAATCTTCCCAAAAATCGGGTTCTATGTTAGTTCCTAATGTCGTACAATCTCCACATTCAGGGTTTGTTAATCTCCAAATTCCTTCTAATGGTTGAGGGATTTCAGTAATTAAATAATTTAAATTGTCATCCTCAAATGTTGTTAGTAATCTATAAATTTGTGCACGTTCATTTCTAATAGGAGGAGAGCAAGGGCCACAAGTTGCATTAATACTATAATCTAACTCTATTAAATTACACTCGAAAATAAATTCTGGCTTTGGGAAATTGAAATCGGAATAATTGAAAAACACCCTTTTTTCTGAAACTGATGAAACTTCAAAAAAACCAATTACTTTTTCTTGAGTGTCGTTTAACGATGATACATTTCCTAATACAAAACCAGGTTGAGTTTGGGATAAAATATTTTGATTTTCACCTAATTCATTTACAATTTCATAATACGTGTAAGCTTCAATGCTTTGTACAAATTGTTTAACTAATATACTGTAACGATCCCTTAATACACCATCATTGCTTTGGATAAATTTAATTGGAAATTTTTCAATACTATTTTCATTTAAATCACTTGTTGATGTTTGTAAAATACCAAAAGACTTATCAGTTATAAAACAGATTTGTTCTTCTTGAGTTCTTTCAATAAACTCCGAATCAAACTCTACAGCATCTCCATTTGAAGCCACTGAAAAATTTGTTAATACGGCTTCATACAGATTCCAGTTAGGAGCTATTATTTTATAAGTTTCTTCATATTGATATCTAAAATATTGTGCAGAACTGTTTGTGTTATTATTATCTACCATAATTTGGATTCCAGTTTCTCCATTATCTTTGGTTACAATTTCTGTATACAAATTAGTAATATCTGAAATAGGCGTTAGTTCAATACTATCAGATTCATATTCTTTACCGTCTTGCGTTGTTATATATAATTTATATGTTACACCTGAAATTGCTTGGAATGCGCTATCTGATATATAACTTCCATCACTTATTAAAGAAAATGAATACAGATTATTATTACTATCTTCAACTCTTACATTGGCATTATTTACATAAGTAGGCTCAAAATTTTCTAGTGCATAAGTACGTGATAATTTTACCTCGTGTTTCTTTAACTCATTAGTTATGGTGCTTTCTACAACAAGGGCATCCAAAAAATCTATAGAATCAGGTTCAAAAGGCTCTCTACAGCTTGAATGCAAAATTATTATAAAGCAAAGAAAAAATTTAAATATGGCAGCTTTTTTCATCTTCATTTAAAATTTAAAGTTATAGGTAATAGTAGGAATTGGCACTGTAAAAATTGAGGTTTGATAAGCTTGAATCTTACCATCATCATTTACAAAAAACACGGAATACGGATTATTTCTGCCTAAAACATTAAACACACTAATATTCCAAAAACTATGTGCTAACTTTTGTAATTTGTGATTACCTTCAATGTTTAAACCTAAATCTAACCGATAATAATCAGGAATACGATATTGATTTCTATCGCTATAAACAACTTGCTCTTCGTTTGCTATAACGTATTTACCTATAGGGAAGGTAATAGGTCTACCGGTTTGATACGTAAAGTTTGCTGAAAAGCTAAAACGATGTGTTAGCTTATAATTTAAAACGGTTGTAAAATCATGTGGTTTATCATAATTAGCAGGAAAATAATCACCATTATTAACGCGTTCTTCATCTAGAGGACTGTCTAACTTCACAAAGGATCGTGAATAGCTATATCCTAACCAACCATTAAGTTTTCCTTTTTTCTTTTTTAGAAGAAATTCAATTCCATAAGCTTTGCCTTGACCTTGTAATAATTCTTGTTCTAAATTTTCATTTAAAATTAAATCAGCACCAATTTTATAATCCAGAATATCTTTCATTTTTTTGTAGTACCCTTCCAAACTTAATTCAATATTTGAAGCATCCAAATTTTTATAAAGTCCTAAAGAAATCTGTTGAGCCCTTTGTGGTTTTGTGTTTAAATCTGAAAGTTTCCACGTATCAATTGGTGCTTCAGTTGTATTATTTGACAATAAATGAATGTACTGAATTGTGTTATTATAACTTCCTTTCAAGGAGAAACTTGGTGTTAAAAAATACCTGAATGATGTACGTATTTCTGGCCCACCATAGGTTTTAACAACTGCATTATTACCATAAGTTTCTTGACCAATTATTGTTGATGGATTTCTAGGCAGTCCATCTTGATATATGTTTTGAGTAGCAGGTCCAAGAGAGGCATAAAAAGAGTATCGTAAGCCAATATCTAATAGCAATCTGTCAGTAATTTCAAATAAATCAGCTATATAAATAGCAGACTCTAGTCCTTTTTCTTTATCTAACGATTCATACTCTACATCAGAATTTAGATCACTAGGCTCAATGGTTCCTGGATTAACATTATATAATTTACTGCTTAATCCATATTTAAATTTATGTTTTTTACTGTAGAAATAATCGAAATTTAGTTTTAACTGGGTTTCATTTATTTTATAACCAAAATCAAAATTCCTATTTGAGTTTCCTTCATAATCAATGTTATATTTATATTGACTATTTACTAATATAACTTCGGCTTTATTTTTCTCATTAAACTCATGATCCCATTTTAAGGAAGCTAATTGGTTATTATATCTATACAGGGAATCTGATGTAATGCTAAACTTATCGTTACTATAATATATAGATGTTTGTATGGTGTTATTAATATTTAATTTGTGTTTATATTTTACAATTCCATCATAAAAAGAAGCTTCACTATTCTTTAAATTTTCATCATCTAAAGATCTTAAAATCCATCCTGAATATGTTGCTCTTCCTCCCAAAATTAAAGACGATTTTTCTTTTACTATTGGAGTTTCTAGTGATAAATTGGCCGTAACTGGACCAATAGATCCTTCACCAGAAAATTTTGTTAGATTACCATCTTTGGTTTTAATATCAAAAACAGAAGATAGACGACCTCCATATTCCGCTGGAATAGAGGCTTTGTAAATATCCAGGCTTCCAGTTGTAAAAGGGTTTAGAGCAGAGAAAAAACCTAAAAAATGTGAAGGACTATAAATAACTGCATTATCCAATAAAATTAAGTTTTGGTCAGTTCTTCCACCACGAACATTAAACCCTGAAGCTCCTTCACCAGCTGTTTTAACACCAGGCATGGTTGTTGCAATTTTTAAAATATCTCGCTCACCCAATACTACTGGAATATTTTTAATTCCAGCCATATCAATAGTTGTTACACCAACTACTGCTGTTTTAATATTATCGTCTTTTTTAGCCTCAATTAAAATTTCATCTAGCTGTTCCGCACCTTCAAGGACTTCAAAATTTAAGTTTCCATCGCCATAAACAAGCACGTTTTTAGTTATCG
>DIAL01000127.1:28492-31498 GCA_002414705.1 Flavobacteriaceae bacterium UBA5079 | reverse complement strand
CCCAATAAATTAGTTTCAATTTCATTAATTCCAGCAGGAACTTCCAAACTAAAATAACCTTTACTGTTTGTAGTTGTAAAATTAGATTTATTATTAGTAGAAATAACCAAATTCTGAATTGGTTCATTTGTACTTTCATTCTTGACAAAACCAGAAATTACATACGATTTCTGATTGGAATTTTTGTTTTGTTTTCCAATAGTAATTAATTTTCCATTTAAAGCATTAGCCTCATATTCATTGTAAAAAATAGCATCGTTTTCATCTGTGTTTAATATTATATTACTATTAAAAAAGGCGTTTGGTAAACTAGTATAAAAATAACTGTTGTTTGATAAAATAATGCGGTCATCAATTATATGATAATTAATGGATGTTTGATTGAAAATTTTAAATAACACATCCTTAATAGCCGTATTGGAAAAAGTTTGGCTCACTGTTAAATCACCAAACCAGTCTTCTTGAAAGTAAAAATGAAAATTAGTTTGATTTTCTAACTCAATTATGGCTTCCTTAATTGGTGTATTATTAAAAGAAATGGTAATAGACTTTTCTGTTTGTGAAAACAAAATTTGAGAATAAAACAACACTATTGAAAACAGCAGAACTTTTTTCATTCTAGATTTTTTTGAGTTTCATTAAATACGTTTTCGTTTATTTTTATTATAAGCTGCTTCATGAATAAATCAGGATTAGACTTTAATAGCGGCTTTTGATCTCTATAAAACTCATTAATTATACTAGATTTTTCAGGAATTAGCTTTTTAAGGCTGTTTTTAGATTTTATGGTTTCAAGTTTACCTTTATTGGAAACTATATACATTAAATTTTCATCAAATTCATAAACCACAGCTTGACCTCTAATGTTGTCTTTTTTTTCTTTAGTCCATTTTTTTAATAGAATTAAATCGTTTCCACTGTAAATAATTTCCGCAAAACCCGTAAAGTTTGAATTTTCAAATACATTCAAATTTATAAATTGATGCTCTTGAATTGAAAACTTCTCCACATGTTCTGAAATAAATACCATATTGAAGAACGATTTATTTCCAGATAGTTTAGCAATTAAAACATCTTCAAACAAATCATATTTTAAATTGATATTAAAAAATGGTTGCTGATTATAAACCACATGGCCTTTTTGAAATTTAGATTGTAGAAAATAACGATGTTTATTCTCTAATGATCGATATCTATCAACATATCTTTTGCCATTATATAAAGATGTGTTTTCTTGTCCTATAATAGAATCAAATGCCAAGTAATAGGCTTTATCTTCATTATTAATTTGAGAGAAAGTGGACTGAAACAAACACAAAAGAAAAAATAGTAAAGCTATTTTCTTTGTACACATAAAATGAAAATAAAATGATTAGTTTATTATCAAATCTAACATAATTCTTAAGTTAATAATCATTTTGAATTGTTAAATTTTCTCACACTTTATAATCAAAAGATAAACAACTAGATACGCGCTATTAACCACGTTTTAAAATCATAAAAATTTTGTGGCGACACACCATGGCCAACTGGAAATTCGGCATATTGATGTTTAATATTTATACTTTTCAAAAATTCAGGTGCTTGTCTAGCCCAATCTACAGGTATTACTTGATCTGCACTACCATGAGAACAGTAAAAGTCTATTTTAGTATAGTTTTCTTCCTGCAGATTTTCAGGAATAATATTTGGGTTAATATAACCGCTTAAAGCTATAACATTTTTTACTTTTTCAGGATAGGTTAGTGCTACGGCATAGCTTAAAATAGTTCCTTGACTAAAACCTAATAAGTTTACATTGTCTTTATTAACAGGATACGTTTTGCAAGCATAATCTATGAAATTAGCTATTTGATCTCGAGATTCTTTTGCTTGTTCATCATCACTCCATTTACCTTTTTCGGCGTCAAAGTTTATAGCATACCAGGCATTTCCATAAGGTTGCATAGCGTAAGGCGCACGTAATGAAATGATAAATAATTCTTCAGGAAGCTCTGATGCAAATGAAAATAAATCATTTTCATCACTACCATATCCGTGACATAAAATTAGTAATGGTGCATTTTCTGGTAATGAAGACGGTCTGGTTATATAGTGTAAATTCAATGTATTTTGTGTTAATTAATATTCTTAAACCATTCCTGAAATTTATCGCCTATGATGGGTAAAGGTTTCATTTCAGATTTGAACGCATAAAACAAACCAAACAACCAACTAACAAAGGTAAAAGCCCAGAATGTAGTTCCTAGCCATGAACTGATATATTTTTCTGTAATATTGGATACGAGAAGCATGATTACGAGACCTAACATTTGCCTGATATGAAATGTTGTAAACGGATTCCTTTTATCAATATTCATGATAACAGCTATAATTAATCCAACAAAGGTAAAATAGGCTACAATAGCCATAGTTCTCCCTTCTTGTATCGTTTTATCATTCATCATTTTAATTTAAAATTAATTTGTTGTTAGCTATAATTCCGTAGGCTTTACCTTTTAAAGTGACATCTTTAAATATGGCATTTTTAGAGGTCGATATAATGTGCGTCTTATTAAAAGTGTATGTGTCGATCGGATTAAATAAACTTAAATTTGCTTTCTCTCCAATTTTTATTGGACTAGATTCTATTCCAAAACGCTGTTTTCCGTTCGTTAAAAAGGTTATAGCCTTTTTTGTTGAAAATAGATTTTGTAACGCACCAAAAGCAGATTCCAAACCAATTGTACCATATTTAGCATGATCAAATTCTACCTTTTTATGCTCAATATCTATAGGGTTATGGTCAGATGTAACCATATCAATCGTGCCGTCTTTTAAACCTTCAATTAATTCGTTAATATCTGATTGTGTTCTAATTGGGGGCAATACCTTAAAGTTTGTGTTAAAGGTGTTAAGCGCGTCATCTGTAAAGCATAAATTATGAATAGCAACACTACAGGAAACATCCAGTTTTTTCTTTTTAGCTTCACGAATCAAATCAACCGATTTGGCAGTTGAAATAGT
>DIAL01000127.1:5220-28319 GCA_002414705.1 Flavobacteriaceae bacterium UBA5079 | reverse complement strand
TAAATCTCTAGCAATTTGTAATTCTTCGGCTAATGCAGGATTTCCATTCAATCCTAAACGTGTACTTGATATATGTTCGTTCATAACACCAGAACGTGATATACGTGATTCCTGTGGAAACGATATAATTAGACCGTCAAAATTACTAGCATATTGCAAGGCAATTTTCATCAAATTAGGATTTTCAATCGGTTTTTGATAATCATAAAATGCTACGGCTCCGGCTTGACTCATATCAAATAATTCAGCCATATTTTCGCCTGAAGCACCTTTGGTTAACGTGCCAATGGGATAGAGGGAAACGGCATGATTTTGTGCTTTTGCTTTGACTAAAGAAATATCAGCAAAACTATCAATAACAGGATTACTATTTGGGTTTAAGGCAACTGCTGTAAAACCTGAATAGGCTGCTGTTTTTAATCCATTAGCAATGGTTTCACGCTCTTCATAGCCAGGTTCACCAAAACTTACACTACTATCAAACCATCCTTGAGATACATGAAGGTTCTCTAAATGGATTTCTTTGTAATCGTTCGTGTTTTTTATGGATACCGCAATTTGGGTAATTGTCCCTTTTTCAATTAAAATATCGACTGTCTGATTATGAAAATCGCTTTTGGAGTCAATTATTGTGGCAGATTTTATGAGTACGTTCATTTAAAATATTTTAAGATGAGCATTTCAATAATTATAAAAGCTAGTGCAAAAATAACAAACCATTTCCATAGCGCATTAATTTTCGTATCACTTTTTATACGTTCAAAAATAGTACTAACAGAATTACTAATAACAACATTATTTAAAAGACTCAAATCTTGATATATTAAGTCACTTTCATGTCTGTTATAGTTAAAACTTACGTTGGCAATACTTTCTGTTTTATTCTTTATACTATAAACACCAGCTGAATAGGGTATATCAGAAGTTGTAATTGTCACTTTATCATTAAAATATTGTTGCATTGGAATTAAATTTACGTCTTCTTTTGTTAAAGATAATACACCATCTTGCTCCAAGTTTACAGGTATATCATAAGTGTTTTCATTTCCAATAGTATAATAAAGTTGTGCTTTCTGTAAACTTTGCCGTGCTAATTTATAAAACGTTGGTACAATTAAATCGTATTCACTAAAATTGGAGTTTTCTGAATTTAATGCTGCTGTAAAAACAGCTAATTGATTTTGAGTTACTAAAAATGGTTTTCCGTCTTCAAAAGAAAGGGCTTCAGAGGGTGTTACAGTATTAGTATTAATTGGAAAAAAGGTGTTCACCTTCGGATATTGAAAATTTGATTCTTGTTTTTCAAATACGTTTTTATAAATTGGATGCGAATAATTTATGCTCATTACCCGTTTTTCAGTTGTTATAACATTTTGTAATTGTATTCCATAAATTCCCAAAAACGCATTGTAATTAGCAATTTCTGATTTAGAATTCGGGATAATTACCACATAACCGCCTGCTTTAATAAAAGCATTTAGTGAATTTGTTAAAGAACTTGGTATAGATTCTAATTCATTTAAAACAATAAGTTGTTGCTTTTCAATAGCACTATAATTTAATTGATTCAAGCTTGTTGTAGTTAGCTGAAATTCATTTGAAGCAAACAAACGCTCTAAATAATTGCTCGAAGTGTTTTCTTGAATGGTTAACACATTAATTTCTGAAGGTGTATTAATATTAAAAAACAGGGTGTTATCAAATTGTAAGCTGGTATCTTCTATAATAATTTTACCCTTTGAAATACTTTTTTCGGTAATGGTAAACTCGGCTATCCCTTTATCAGAAAGAGATGTCGTAGTTTTTGCTAATAATTTACCGTCATCAAATAAGGAAATAGATACATTATTTGTTACGTTTCCATTCGATTTTAAAAAGACCTGGAGCGTTGTGTTACTGGCTGTTGTGCTGGAAAGACTTAAACTATCTATTGCTACATTTTGAGTATTTACAGGCTTTAATTGTACAGGATATATATTGTATAACGAATCCTTTTTAACACTAAATGTTTTATCAAGTTCTTGAAAATCGGAAATAAACACCAAATTTCGATTTACATTAGGTGTACTGCTAAATAATTTGGAACTTTTTAGTAAAACTGCATCGTAGGGCAATTGGTTTGAGACATATTCCAGCTGCAACAAATCATTCTGAATGCTTTTAAGTGTCGTGTTTTTATAAACTTCGGTATTCGTTATTAACGAAATGGGATTGTCAGGTTCTAAATTTTCAATTAATTCCTGAACAGCACGTTTTAAAAGCTCACCATTTTCACCTTTGGCTTGCATGCTAAAACTATTATCCAAATAAATAACGTTTTCCGGTGTGGTATTAAAGGTGTTATTTTTGGAAATAAAAGGCTGTGCAAATGCTATTATTACACAAGCTAATAATAACATGCGCGTGAGTAATGTTAGCCATTTTTTTATTTGAGAACTTTTACGTGTTTGTAGTGTAACTTTCTTTAAAAAGGCAACATTGGTAAAGGATTCTTTTTGAAATTTACGCAATTGAAATAAATGGACTATAATTGGAATGAGAAGCAAAAATAAAGCGTAAAGTATTTCTGGGTATTTAAACTGCATTCCTAGTTTTGTTTCTTACAAAAATAGTGTTTACACTGAAATAGAAAACCTTTTAACCTAAAATTAAATAATTAACAGTAAAAGAAATAATCTGACGCTGGTTTTAACCCCATTTCATCTAATTGATTCTTAATACTTATTTGCTCTAGTTTATTGGAAACTGTTACTAAACATTGGGACTTTTTTAGTGTTTTTAGATAATTAGTGTCCTCTAAAACCACATCATATATCTCTTTTCCTATTTTTTTAGGATTATCGCAGATCCAATAAAACGTAATATTCTGCGCTTGCAGTAATCGTGCAACTTTTTTACCTTTTTTTCCGGCTCCCCAAATAACTAAAGGTCTAGATTTTTGGTAATCCAATTCAATAAAATATTGAACTTTCAGTTCTAAAAAATTATTTTCTGCATAATTCGCATCTGTTCTAGACGTTCTACTGCTGTAATCACGCCAAAAATGAAGCGTTTCATGACATGGAATACATTTAAGTTTATATTTATAAAAGCGAAATGCCAAATCATAATCTTCTGGATACGTGTCTGAATTAAAACCTCCACATGCTATAAAATCGTCTCGATATACCATCCAGCAAGGCGATGGAATAACACACTCTTTATATAATTCCGAAAAGTTAGTTCCAGTTTCAGTTAATTGGTTCAGCCAGATTTCATACTTGGCAAAACCATCACTTATGCCATCTTTTCTAAAATATTTTACCTGTCCTACAGCTACATGTCCTTTGCCATACTCCATTAAATTTCTATGTAAAACTTCAAGTTTGTTAGGTGTCATGATATCATCACTATCCATTCGTGTGATAAAATTCCCGGAGGTTTTAGAAAAGGCAAATTGCAAAGCTGCAATAATACCTGAATTTGGATTTCTATAGAGTTTTATGCGTTTATCTTGATTCGCAAATTGTTCTACAATACTAAAACTGCTGTCGGTAGAACCATCATCAACAATTACTAATTCCCAATTAGTATAGCTTTGATTTAAAATAGATAGCAAACATTCCGAAAGAAACTTTTCCGTATTTTTAAAGGGTGAAACAATACTAATTAGAGAATTGGACATATTGCGAATATAGTTAAACTTCATTTTAACAAAAAGTTATAGCTAAAATGTGTAACACATTGTACATTTGGGCGTCAAGTAAAAAACTTAATTTTAATAATGAAAAAAACTCTAGCCATTATTGGTTTTTCTGCATTGCTTGTAGCTTGTGGATCATCTTCTACTAAAACAAATAGTGACGATTTAGCCACTAGCAACCCAATTGCAACTGTTATTGATATTACAAAAGTATCTGATGATAAAGTACCTGTAAACATTAATCCAGGACGTTTTACTTTAGAAACAGTTACATACAGACTTCCAAAAGTAGTACAAGGAACGTATTCCATAAGTGATTTTGGAAAATATATAGATACCTTCCAAGCATTTGATTATAACGGAAATCTGTTAGTTACCAACCAAGTAGATACCAATACTTGGACTATTACAAACGCAACTCAATTGGATTACATCACGTATTTGGTAAATGATACTTTCGACCAAGAAAAAGTTGGCGGTATTGGAGGCGATGTGCCATTTTCTCCAGCTGGTACTAATATTGAGCCAAATAACTATGTGTTGAACTTACATGGTTTTATTGGTTATTTTGATTCGCTTAAAAACAATCAATATATGTTAGATGTTATTGCTCCAGCTGAATTTGTTAGAACATCTGCTTTACAAATTGCAGACACTAAAACAAGTGCAGATGGAAAAACAACAACTTCATCTTATTTTGCACCTCGTTATTTTGATATTACAGATAACCCAATGATGTATGGGAAATTGGATGTTGAAGAATTTCAGGTTGGTGATATTAAAATTGTTTTAAGTGTATATTCACCAAACGGGAAACATACAGCTAAAGCGATGAAAGATGCTATGCAGAAAATGATGTTAGCACAAAAAACATATTTAGGTGATGTAAACAGCACACCTCGTTATGATATTTATGTATACTTATCAGATGGTCAAGCGGATTCTCCAAAAGGTTTCGGTGCGTTAGAACACCACACATCTACAGTTGTAGTTATGCCAGAATCTATGCCTGAAAGTGCTTTGGACAAAAGTATGATTGACATTGTATCACATGAATTTTTTCATATTGTAACGCCTTTGAGTGTCCATTCTGAAGATATACACTATTTTGATTATTATGAACCTACGTTTTCAAAGCATTTATGGATGTATGAAGGTGTAACGGAATATTTTGCAACGCTTTTTCAAGTAGATCAAGGTTTAGTACCCGAAGATGATTTTTATAAGAAAATATTGGATAAAATTGGAGCAGCTAAAGGCATGAATGATGCTATGAGTTTTACCGTTATGAGTGAAAATGTGCTTGATAAACCGTATGCTAGTCAGTACTATAACGTATATCAAAAAGGTGCTCTAATTGGTATGTGTTTAGATATTTTAATTCGTGAAGGTAGTGATGGAAATCGCGGTATCTTATCGCTAATGAAGGAATTATCCATGAAATACGGCAAGAACAAACCGTTTGATGACGATAAAATTATTGATGAAATTGTTGCTATGACATATCCGTCTTTACGCGGCTTTTTTGACAATCATGTAATTGGAGATGTACCAATTGATTATAATGTATTTTTTGAGAAAGTAGGTTTAGAAATTGGTGAAGGTCAAGTTAAAACAAACTATATTCAAGGAAATGGAGCATTAATTGTTTCTGCAAATCAAGGCGAAGGAACTATTTTCTTCACGGACAATGTTTTAGGTAACAGTTTCTGGAAAGAACAAGGTGTTTTACCAAATGATATTATTAAATCTATTGATGGTACAGCAGTTTCATTACAAAATGCAAATCAAGTCTTTCAAAATGTATTTGGTTGGCAGGAAGGACAGGATGTTAATGTTATTTTAACTCGCGATGGTCAAGATGTTGTTATTAAAACAACATTAACACCAACATTTACTACCGGAAAAGGTTTACAACCAAAAGAAGATGCAACAGCAGCTCAAATAGAATTACGTAATGCGTGGTTAAAAGGCTAATCTTCCGATTTATAAATAAAAAACACCTGATAAATTATTTTGTCAGGTGTTTTTTTGTTTAAAATATTTATAGAAAAATAAAGTCTAGTATTTAGCTGATTTACCATTCGCTAATGAGTTTTTAATAAACTCGCGAATGTCATCGTTGGCAGCTTTTAAATCGTCTTTACGTAAATACATCATGTGTCCACTTCTATAAGCCTTAAAGGTAAAACGATCTTTCATAGTACCAGCAGGATCTAACTGCCCAACTGTATATTTAGCCGCAAAATAGGTTGTTGCTCCATCGTAATAACCAGACTGCACTAAAACTTTTAAATACGGATTTTGTGCCATAGCTTGTTGTAAACGATTTCGTGTATTATCATTTTGTCTATCCCAAGGATGCACATCACCAAACATATTATATTTTATATCTGTTTTGAAATTTAGATGTTCGCGTAAATAATAATTAATTGCAGGTGTAAAGGAGTGAAGCCAACTTGATAATTCTGCATTATAATCTGGCTCATTTCCAGCCGCCATTTTATCAATTCCTAGATAACGGGAATCCAATCTACCGATAGTATAACCACGATTACGCAATAATTCTTTCCAGAAAAAATTGGTAGGAATATTCAAATTATGATCCAGAATTGTTTTTTTGTCTAAACCGGAATAGAAGCTCATTTTTTCAGCAACTACATTTCTTTCAGTATCAGAAATAAAACCACCTTTTGCAATGGCAGGCATTAAATCGTTAATTGCATATTCTTCAACTTCTGGTAATATATCTGTTAAATCTTTTTGCTGGAGTGCAGGAGCCAATGCTTTTTGATGCCATGCAGCTGCTGTAAAATACGGTAAATTCAATGCTGAATAAATAGGTTGATCTGTGGAGTAAATTTTATAATCTGCTGGAGACACCAAAATAACACCATTTAAATACATCCATTGGTTGTTTTGTAATTCTTCAGCTAAACCCATAACACGTGGTCCTCCATAACTTTCACCAATTAAATATTTAGGTGATTCCCAACGATTGTGTCTCGTCATAAAGGTATTAATCCATTCTGCCAAATAACTAATGTCTGCATTAATTCCGAAGAAGTTTTTTCGGTCTGGTAATTTACCATCTTTATCCTCAATCATTCTGGAATAACCTGTATTAACTGGATTTACAAAAACAATATCAGCCACATCTAAAATAGAGTAGGGATTACTTTTTATGCCATAAGGTTGAACTGGATATCCTTCATCATCAATTTTTAATATTTGCGGACCAGTATAAGCAATATGCATCCAGACAGAAGCCGAACCAGGCCCACCATTAAATGAAATAACTAACGGTCTACTCGCTTTATCTTTAATATTACTGCGCTGGTAATAGGTGTAAAATAATGTAGCCATAGGTTCTCCATCTGAATTCCAAACAGGTTGTGTTCCTGTTGTTGCTGAATAATTTATACCAACACCATTAATAGTTGTACTGTGATTGCTAACAATCATCGTGTCTACAGGAATCGTTCTATTTTGAGAATGAACGTGAATAAAAGATAAAACACTGAAAATAAAAAATAGTTTTTTCATATAATGAGACATGTGTTAATTTAATATTTAAAGATACTGAATAAATTTAGAAGCTTTCAAAAACACCCAAACCAAAAAGCGCAAAATCGTATTTAACCGGATCGTTTGAATCAAGCTTTCGAAGGTTCGTATCCAATTCCAACAAAGCTTTTCCATCATTTTGTTTCCGAGTAAGCAGACCTAATTTCCGAGCTACATTTCCTGAATGCACATCCAATGGACACGATAATTGTTTGGTGTGTAAGGTTTTCCAGATTCCGAAATCAACACCTGTATTTCCTGGTCTTACCATCCAACGTAAAAACATATTGATACGTTTGGCAGCCGAATTCTTCAATGGATCTGAAATATGTTTTTGGGTTCTAGGTAAATGGTCTATTTCAAAAAATGCGCGTTTAAAATAATGAATAGCAAGTTGTAAATTTGTTGCTTCAGCCTGTTTAGCAAATACAGCTTCTAGTCCGTAATGATTAGTATAAACATGCTGTAAACCATTTATAAACGTGATAAAATCTAAACCATTAAACGTTCTATGAACAAAGGGTTCCAGTGCTTTTAAATCAGACTCTTGATGATTCATTATAAAATTATAGGGCTCTTGATCCAGCATCTCCATCATGCGTTGCGCATTATTTATAATACTTTTTCTATTTCCCCAAGCAATGGTTGCCGTTAAGAATGCTGAAATTTCAATATCTTCTTTTTTGCTGAAGGTATGTGGAATTTTTATAGGATCTGTATCCAGAAAATCACGTGTATTGTATTGCGTAACTTTTGAATCTAAAAATTCTTTGAGTTCTGATTTATTTAACTTTTGGGACACGTTTTTGATGTAATTTTTTTAAAATTATAATGTTGTTTTTCGTTTCTAGTTACTCATGAAAACAAGGAGGTCAAAATTACCACTTTTAGGTTGTTTCTAAAAATGAATTAAAATTCCTCGTTTCATTTTTTATGAAAAACATGCTATGCACTTTTTAAATAAGTTTATCTAAAATGTTGATTTACAGAAGTGAAGTAAGTCTTGCATTTCATAGCAATTTTTTGCAAAAATAATTGACTCAACAAATATAATTTCGCTTTGTCGATTTTATAATACTGAATTTAGCCTGATTAATTACTTTAGACTTGTCAATACATTGGTAATAAGCACTTTAAAGATAGTTTAGTTTTTTAAGTTTAATTTTAGTTTAGTTTTATAAAAAGGTCTTGATGAAAATCAAGACCTTTTTTTATTGGAAATATATTATAAAACGTATTAGACTGAATTTTTATGACACAAAAAAAGCCTTGAAAATTCAAAGCTTTTTTAAGTATTTATAAGTTAAGAATTACTTTTCAGTTAATGCTTTCGTAATTTTTTCAGTGTATTCTACAGCATTTTTAGTCACATTCTGTGGGTCATCTATTTTAGTAGTTACCACAGCAGCTAGTTGTTTTCCATCCTCTTGTGTTAAATCGTAAGCCACAGTTTCAACTATATACGTTTTCACAACTTGCGTTGTAGAACTCATTGGTACGTAATTTCCATAAGTTGAATAAGACATTCTATTGCCATAATAACCATAGAAGCCACCATAATATCCAGGATAATATGATGGGTAAAAACTAGCACCAGCATAATAACCACCATCTTGAGATGTTTCGGTACGTTCTTGATAATCTTTTACAACAGTAACTACAACAGCATCATAACCTTCATTGTTTAAAAAGTCTTTGAAGTTTTTTTGTTGCGCTTCAGTTAATGCTTCATCATGATTAAAGTTTGGCATCTCTTTAAAACTTTCTGTCGCTTTCATCCCTTTTTCACGAAGTTGTTTTGCAATTTCTTGTTCAAAAGCAATGCGAGCTTGTTTGTTTTCCGTTCTTGAAATAACAAGAATGTTATTGTCTTTAATATTAGCTGCTGAATCCGATTTCCAAGCATCCAATACTTTAATTCCAGAACAACTAGAGGTAATAAGCAAAAGTAAAATAGCTGTTAATTTAAGCGTGTTTTTCATAGTTTTAGTTTTAATAATTGTAATTCTTTAAATTCTATTTTATAGAAAGCTGTTTAAGTTTTTTTATGGTACAGTCAAAAGTATAATAAATAAAAAAATAAATATATGTGTTATTCAATAAATTTTGCTCTCAATTCTTTAGTGGGAATCATACACGCATCTTTTTTTCCAAACCATTTGTAACGATTTTTAGCAATAAAATCATAAACCCAATTTCTTATAGAACCCGGAATAATATAGAATACAGGTAATAAATTTAAAGGAAAGCCTAAATAGGATGCTATTTTAAGTGCTGCAGTGGACTTGTAAGACAAACCTTTCTTTGGAGAATAAAGTAAAATAGAATCCATTTTATCCGTATCAATTTTAAATTTATCGATTATTTTTTTACCAGTTTCACTTTGCAAAGGCGCAAACATAAACATACTTTTCTTATCGTGTTTAATAACATAATTAATAGCATTATTGCATAAATTACATACACCATCAAAGAGTATTAATTGTTTGTTTTCTGGTAATTGATTTATCATAATACAAAAATAGTGAAGAATTAATTACAAGAGACCATAAATGTTATTTCTTAATAGCTTCAACCAGTTCTAATTGCTCTATGCTCACGTTGGTAGTAAACATACCATAATTAACAATTGCTTTATTTTTCTCAATGCTATCAATACTACCAACAGCTCGACCATCTTGCATTCTCACTCGGTCACCGATTTTTAAAGTTGGTCTTGGAGCTACAGGTTTATTCTTCTCCTTTTCTTTAGCTACTTTTTTCTTTTCACGGATTACTGCAACTGTTTTTTCGGCTTCTTGTTTTACTTTTTCTACTTTAGCTTTTTCTGCTTTTTGCTTTTTAACTGTTGTTTTCTTGCGCTTGGAGTTTTCAATTTGAACAAGTTTAAATAACTCATTCATTAATTCGCGCTTTTGTTTATTATTGAAATATTTTTCCGATAAATCATTCACTTTCTGACCCAAATATATTAGGCGTTGATTACTATCATATAACTCTTGAAAGCTTTCCAGTTTCTTCTGGATTTTCACATTTGTTTCCTCAAGCTTTTCAGCTTCGGTAAGCTTTTTACGCTCGTTTTCCTTTAAGGATTGTTCGGTTTTTTCTAATTTCGATCGTTCTTTTTGAAGTTTTGCAATGGTTCTATCAAAACGTACTTTCCCCTTTTCAATTTTCTTTTTAGCGCGATTAATTAAACTATATGGAATGCCATTTTTTTGTGCTACTTCAAAGGTAAACGAACTTCCTGCTTGCCCTAATGCCAACTTATAAATGGGTTCCAAGGTTTTCTCGTCGAACATCATATTTGCATTTTGCATAAATGGCAACTCGTTAGCTAGAATTTTAAGATTGGAGTAGTGGGTTGTTATAATTCCAAAAGCTTCCCGATGGTAAAATTCTTCTAAAAATGTTTCGGCTAAAGCACCTCCCAGTTCAGGGTCTGATCCGGTTCCAAACTCATCAATAAGAAATAAGGTGTTTTTATTACATTTCTTTAAGAAATAATTCATCTGCTTTAAGCGGTAACTATAGGTGCTTAAATGATTTTCTATAGATTGATTATCGCCAATATCTGTAATAATTCTATCAAATAAAAATACATGACTTCGCTCATGAACTGGAATTAAAAAACCAGATTGCAACATAATTTGAAGCAAACCAACCGTTTTTAAGGTGATGCTTTTTCCTCCAGCATTTGGACCCGAAATAACAATAATGCGATTTTCTTCGGTTAGTTTAATGGATTGCGAATATGTTTTTTCATGTTTCTTCTTATTGCTTAAAAGTAATAAAGGATGAAAAGCCTCTCGTAAAAATAATTCGCGATCATCACTAATTTCAGGCAAAATAGCATCCATAGATTTGGCGTATTTGGCTTTTGCTGAAATGACATCTACTGCTGTTAAAAATTCTTGATACTGCTTTAAAAGTGGTAGAAAAGGTCGAATAAAATCAGTTAGCGTTTTTAAAATTCGAATAACTTCTTCACCTTCTTCATATTCCAAATTATTTAGCTCTCGTGTATATTGTAACGTCGTTTCAGGTTCAATATAAACAATGCTTCCTGTTTTACTGCCGCCCATTATGGCGCCTTTTACTTTACGTCTATACATAGCTTTTACAGCTAAAACACGTTTATTATCTACAACCGACTCCCGAATATCATCCAGATAATCTAGTTGGTGATAGGTGTTTAATGCCGAACCAAAACTGCTATTAATTTTACCTTTTATTTTATTAATATCTTGACGTAATTCCTTTAAAAGCGGAGACGCATTATCTTTAACATCGCCAAACCTATCCACAATAGCATCAATTTCTTCAATTAAAACTTTTGTAACCTCAATTTCAGAAGCAAATTCGTACAAATTAATATAGTACTCTTGGAATTTTTTTAAGAAAATGATAATATCATTCGCAGTAATAGAAATGGAGATAATTTTTTTTAAACTATGCGCTTCTAAATACGTATTTTCAATTTTTAAAAGCTTTAATTCTTTTGCAATCGTTTCAAAACCATGATTGGGAATGCGGTTATCATTATATAAAGATGCTAAATATTCATTGGTTAATGCCAACGCTTTTATAGCAGATTCTTTATTGTTTAAAGGTGAGATTTGTAAAGTTTCCTCATGTCCTAAAGCGGTTATACACAACTCACTTACTTGTTGTAAAACTGTTGAAAACTCTAAATCTTGAAGCGTTTTTTCGTGAATATGTATCATAATTTTCCTTGTGAAAAAGGATTGCTTTTTTTTTTGGATTACAAAAATACGGATTATGTTTTAAAACTAATCTAAAGTTAAAAAGTATAAGTTCACTTTATATTTATGTAGCTTTGAAATATTAGAAAACAAATTTATGAGAATCTATAAGATCGCTTTATTTCTAACTATAAGTTTCAGCTTAACATCTTGCAAAAAAGATTATTTGCAGTATACTGAAAAACCGGATTACGTAATTAATGCCAGTTCAAAACAGGAAGCTTATTTTGATGCTTATGATGCATCCTTAAAACTTTGGGATATTCCTGTTGAAGAATTATATATTCCTACCAGTTTTGGTACGGCTCATATTATTGTAAGCGGTCCAAAAAATGGTGAATCATTGGTTTTATTGCATGGTATGAATGCTAGTTCTACTATGTGGTACCCAAATGCAAAAGCGTTTTCTAAAGATTACAGATTATTTGCAATCGATTTTATATTAGAACCTGGGAAATCTCTGAAAACAAAAACGTTTGATGATGTAGATCAAATTGCTACTTGGTACACTGAAATTTTTGATAAACTTGAATTAAAGGAATTTAATTTGGTAGGAGCTTCCAGAGGTGGATGGATTTCTGTTAAAATAGCCTTGCAAAATCAAGATCGTATTAAAAAGATGGTTTTATTAAGTCCTGCACAAACGTTTATATGGATTAGACCAAGTTCAGATTTGTTTAAGAATATTATTTCACTTTTTTCTTCAGAAGAAAAACAGACGGATCAAATTTTAGAATCCATGTCAAGTAACGTAGAAAACATTGACAAAACGTATTTGAAACAGTTTTATATATCTGAAGCTAATGACTCCATCAACAAATTCACTTTTGACATGCAACCCTTTTCCAAACGTTATTTCCAATCGCTTAAAATGCCAGTTTTGGTTTTAATTGGCGATGATGATGTTATTAATAATGAAAAGACCATTGAAATGGCAAAAACCTTAATTCCAAACGGTCAAGGCGAAATCATTAACAATGCAGGTCATTTTTTAACAGTAGATCAAGCCGAAGTGATAAACACTAAAATTCTAGATTTCTTAAAAACTAATAATACAAAATAAGCTATATTAAACTATTTCAAGATTATAAATACACTTGAATTGTTATAACAATCATAGTAAAGATGGTTAATATTAAAAGTAATGGTAAAACGAATTTCAACCACTTATTATAACCCACTTTGACAATGGCTAATGAAGCTAAAATTAATCCCGTAGGATTAATAAAAGCAAATAAACCCATTCCGTATTGGTAGCAGTTAACAATAACCTCACGACCAAAACCAACAGTATCAGCCAGTGGTGACATAACTGGCATAGTTAAAACTGCCATGCCAGAAGAACTTGGAATAAAAAAGGAAAGTCCGCTATAAATAAATAACATAGCGTTTGCAAAAACGCCTTTATTCATTCCTTCAGTTACAGTACTAGCATGATACAACATGGTATCACTAATTAAGCCATCATTCATTAAAACAGAAACACCACGTGCAATACCAATAATTAAAGCTACACCTAGTAAATCTGATGCGCCTTTTACAAAGGTTTCTACAAAAGTTGTTTCTTGAATTTTACCAATAATTCCTATTAAAATTGCACCAACAAAAAATACAGTTGTCATTTCAACAAACCACCAATCTAATTGAGACACACCGTAAATCATAACCACAAAACATAAGGTGAAAATGATAAGGATTAATCGCAAACGTGTTGTTAACTCTAATACGTTTTCACTTTTAGTTCCAAAATAGGCTTCAATTTCTTCTTTTTGATTGTATATAATTGATTTAGTTGGGTCTTTTTTTACCTTATTAGCATATCGCAAAATATAAATAATACAAATTGCAACACCAATTACTAGTGTAATGAGACGTCCCGTTAAACCAGTTGTCCAGTTAATTCCAGCAGCATCAGAGGCAATAATGGTACTAAATGGATTAACAGTAGAACACATAGTTCCAATAGAAGATCCTAAATAAATTGCAGCAAGCGGAACCATAGCGTCATATTTAGCGGCTAAAAACATAGGAATTAAAATAGGGTAGAAGGCAATAGTTTCTTCTGCTAAACCAAAGGTTGTTCCTCCTAAGGCAATTAAGGTAGTTACTAAAATAATTAAAATATACTCATGACCTTTTAATGCCATAGCTAGCCATGAAATACCAGCATCAAACGCACCAGTATAATTCATAATACCAATTAATCCGCCAATTATTAAAACTAAAAAAATAATATCCGACGCTTCTATGATACCTTTAATTGGAGATTGAAAAAAGGCGACTAAACTCTGTGGTTTGGCTTCAACTTTTTGGTAAGTATTTGGAATAGAAATAGGTTTCCAAATATCACCATTTGTGAATTTTTCTAAAGGAATATTTATATTGAGTGTAAGTAATGTTTCTTGATTGGCGGGAAGCATTTCTGTGGTTTCTAAATGCGTTTTTGTAAAACTATTTGATGCTTTATCAAAAGCTAATGTATCGTATTTTCCCGCTGGAATAATCCATGTTAACAAAGCTACAAGACCTGCTATAATGAGCAAAATAGTTTGTGCTGTTGGAAATTTTAAATTTTTCAAGATATAATGTTTTATGATGCTAAAGATAGTATTAATTTAGTGCTGTCATAAAAAAGATATTAAAAATGAAATTGGAAATTAGTGATAGCTGGAAACCGAATTTACAACCAGAATTTGAAAAGCCCTATTTTCAAGAACTGAAAACTTTTGTGAAATCGGATTATGAACAGCATAACTGTTATCCTCCAGAATCAGAGATTTTTATGGCTTTTAATGCGTGTCCTTTTCATGAAACAAAGGTCGTTATTATTGGTCAAGATCCTTATCATGGTTTAGATCAAGCTAATGGTTTGTGTTTTAGTGTTCATGATGGTATTGCGCATCCACCTTCCTTAAAAAATATTTTTAAAGAATTAGAATCGGATATTAATAAACAATATCCTGAAAGTGGTAATTTGATACATTGGGCAAAACAAGGCGTTTTACTATTGAATGCCACATTAACCGTTAGGGCTCATGAAGCTGGTAGTCATCAAAATATGGGTTGGGAAACCTTTACAGATTCAGTAATTAAAATAATCAGTGAACAGAAAAAAGATGTAATATTTTTACTCTGGGGTGGATTTGCCAAAAAGAAATCGAAATTAATAAACACAAACAAGCATACTATTCTAACGAGTGGTCATCCCTCACCGTTGAGTGCTAATAGAGGTTATTGGTTTGGTAACAAGCATTTCAGCAAAACAAATATGGTTTTAGAAAAAAACGGGTTTTTACCCATAAAGTGGTAATTAATTTACAATAAAATAATAGCGACCATCTGAATCAGAATTTATTATTTTAGAATAAATTGAAATACCTTCATTACCAGAATAATTTGGATATATCCAGACTATTTCAGTATCCAGATTGAAGTAATTTTGGGAACCGGAAAGATAATAGGTTCCAGGCTCTAATAATCTGATTCCGAATTTATTACTGAAAATAGTGTCATTTAATTCACAGCTTACAAATAAGCTTTGATTATCTACACGTGTTTCGCCTTCAATAATTTCTAAAGCATTTTCATTTAATTCAATTAAAGCATACGTGCCATAAGCAGTTTCTTTGTACAAATTAAGGTAGTAATAATAGAAACTTTCAGGTGTGTCTGAAATAAAATCGGTTAAAAAAACCGTTTTATCATTTATAGTAATTTGTTCATTATTAAGACGTGTTGAAATATAGATGGTATCATCAACCTGAAAATTCATCGTATTATTCTCAATTTGAATAATGGTATCATTTCGGACCTCATTATTGGAATATACATAATCATCTTCACCAGGACAACAAAGACCAGCGCATAAAGAAATACTTGTTATAAGAGCAAGAGGGACAAATTTCATATTTAGTTTTATCTATAGATGCAAAAATATGAAAAAGGTTGCGTGAATAAGAGAAATCAAATTTTTAACTTCCGGTAGCTGCAAGCTGTGCTGAATCAGAAGAAACACCTATGTTTTTGGATACAATAAATGTTGGTCGGTTTTCAGGTTTTTGGTTTGCACGTTTAGTTGTTTTATTACAACTAAAGATTAATAATATAAAATTAACTGCAACCAAAAAAGAGAGTATAATAGTAATCGTTAATAGCATAAGCGATGAGTTTTGGTTTTGCTTAAAGCCCAAATATATGTCAATTAACTCAAAAATTAAAAGAATTTTAACATTTATCGATGTAATGTTCGTTTTTAAAGACGTGATTACTAGATGATTTCAGTGAAAATAGTCAGGATTTATTAAAGAAATTAAAATATAATAGCTCAAATAGATGCTATTTTAACTTTTCTCTCATACTATTCAAAATCAAGCTAATCGTTATTTCGAGTTAATACTTCATTTATCAATTTACTACTAATTTATTTACCGAATTGAAGTAAAAACATAGTAATTTCCTCTGAATTAAGAATATGTAATAATTATAAATTATGTACCAATGTATTGTACGACACGGTTTTAGGAATGATATCCAACGCAAATAAATGTTTTTGAATATTATCTATAGTGTCTTCATTTATAGAGCTTTGCGACCACTCCGTTAATGATAACCATTCTTGAACGTCTTCTAATTTCTGGTCGTATCGTGTAGCAATAACCTGATCTATATTAGGGATAGACTTGAAGTTTTTAGTGGATTTATTAATGATGCTTAAAATGGTTTGTAATTCGTCTGAATGATTTGCAATAAAATTATCACTAACTGCAATAACGAAACAAGGCCAAGGTGTAGGACAATTTCCTAAACGTCTAAAAACACCTTTATCTACTATGGGTTTAGTCATGAATTTTTCCCACATAAAATAATCAGCAGTTCCACTTGTAAGTGCATTAACAGCACCATCTAAATTTTTAACGACTTCAAATTGTAGGTCTTTTGATAAATCCCAATTATTATTTTCAGCATTTATATAAGCCATTAAATGCGATCCAGAACCATAACGACTAATTGCTGCTTTAGTTCCTTTTAAATCATTAAGTGATTGATAGTGAGAATTTGCTCCTACATGAATTCCCCAAATTAATGGTGTTTGAACGAAAGTTTGAACAATTTTAGATTTATTTCCTTCAATAATATCTTTAATAATACCTTCAGTTAATATAACGGCTATATCAATATCGTCATTCCTTAAGGCTTTGCACATAGCACCAGTTCCTCCATGATAACCATGCCAACGTAAATTGATGTTTTCCTGCTTATAATCGCCATTTTTAAGCGTTAAATACCAAGCAAGATTAAAATGCTCTGGAACACCACCTATATTTATAGTATTCATAATGTTACTAATTTACCCAAGGTGTATGTTATTAAATCCTCAACTACTTTTTTCGGGTTTTCGCTAAACGTTCCGTTTGGTCTGTTGGCAATTATGGCATTAAGTGATAATGCATGATGTCCTAATAATTTAGATAACCCGTAAATTGCAGATGTTTCCATTTCTAAATTAGTAATCCGATTATTTTTATATTCAAAGGAATCCATTTTCCCATTTAAATAAGCATCGTGAATAGGTAAACGCAGTACACGACCTTGTGGACCGTAAAATCCAACAGCTGTTGCTGTGATTCCGGTATGTGTTCTCTCGGATGTAAAATGGGTTTCTAATAATTGACTATTTGTTATTAAAATGGGTCTTGCCTTCTTTTTGTCCCAATCAGTATGTTTTATAAAAGCATTTTCAATTTCAGGATTTGAAATAGTGTCTATCTGATAAAAATGAAGTAAACCAGTTAAATCTAAACCATGAGAACCTATTACAAAACTGTTAACTGGAATATCATGTTGAAGCGATCCTGATGTACCAACACGAACAATGGTTAAGGATGTTAATTCATCTTTAAGTTGGCGTGTTTGTAAATCTATATTTACCAATGCATCCAACTCATTCATGACAATATCTATATTATCTGGACCAATTCCTGTTGAAATTACGGATAAGCGTTTGCCTTTATAAACACCTGTTTGCGTTTTAAATTCACGCTTTTGTATTGAAAATTCAATAGAATCGAAGTGTTTGGTTATTTTTTCTACACGATCTTGATCACCAACAAAAATAATGGTATCTGCAATATGTTCTGGTTTTAAATTAAGATGATATACGCTACCATCTGGATTTAATATCAGTTCAGATTCTTTTATAGGCATGTTTTATTTTTTTATAAGTTCGTTTTGTTTGGTGCTAAAGTAATAATCCATTCTGTTTATTCCACCAAACGTTATAGTATCATTGATTTCTGATGCAAAATTATGAATGCCAATTAATGCTTCATGCCCTTTACGGTTTAGTGTAATACGTGTTTCTGTTTCTTCATAAAATATAGCTAATAAATCTATAATACGAAGTATTTGAATGTCACCATACCCATAATATCCTTGAAAATTTAAAGCATAACCAATTAAATGACCTTTAGATTTAACGTCTTTATCACGAATGATGGATAAGATATTTTCTTCTAAAACATTCAACCCATTTTTTAAATTTGGAAAACGTTTTAAATGTGCTTTTAAACAACTATTTAAATATATAAATGATGAATTTTTTAAGATGAAAGGTTTTAGCAAATTATGATCTTTTCCGCAGTAAATATGCCAGATAATTCTTGCTAAATCAAGATCTGAATCCAATAAACGAACTTTATTATCATAATGATTTAAAAGTTGTTCAGATGTTAATTCTGATAAGCCTTTTAAATTCTTTTCACCTTCAATTCTACCACTACAGACTAGGAAAATAGGTAAATTAATATGCTTTTCTTGAAGCAATTTAATGACTCCCAATAAATTGATATGGCAAAATAAATCGAATTCAAACCAAAGTATAATTTCAGAAAAGTTATCGGGATTATTTAAAATAGCTAATTCGTTTTTTATCTCGTCTTCGTTGACATCTATGGCATACACATTTTTAAGAAAGTCTTTACGTGTATCTATAAATTGCTGCGAATCTATTTGTGTTAGAGTAGGACCTTCACATAACATTTCTTGCCATGTTAAAAAGGCGCCTTCTATCTCTAAATCTTTTAAATAGTCAGTTAAATGATTGCCATTTGTAATATGAAGAATGTCTTTATTCATCAGCCACCAACGCGTTTAACTTGAAAGCCTTTTTCTTTTAAAATAGCCATAATTTTATCGCGATAATCACCTTGAATAATAATTTTATCGTCTTTAAAACTACCTCCAACGCTTAAAGTTGTTTTCAGTTCTTTTGCCAAAGCTTTAAAATCTTCGGTAGCTCCAGTATAACCATCAATAATAGTAATGGGTTTGCCTTTGCGTTTTTCATATTTGCACAATATGGGATCATCTTGAATCCACAAACCATTATTGGTGTCGGTTGCGTTTTCAGATGTTTCCTCTACATGTTCTGGAAAAAGGTTTTTTAACTGATCCTGTAAATCCATGTTTATTTTTTAATTAATCCCAATTCTATTAGGCGTTCATTTAAAAATTCGCCAGCAGTAATATCATTAAATTGCTTTGGGTTTTCGGCATCAATACAACTTTCTAAAACATCTAATTTCATATCACTTACAGGATGCATAAAAAACGGAATAGAATAGCGTGATGTTCCCCAGAGTTCTCTTGGTGGATTAATAACGCGGTGAATAGTAGATTTTAATTTATTGTTGGTATGGCGCGATAACATATCACCCACATTTATCATTAATTCGTCTGGTTCAGCAATGGCATCCAACCATTCGCCTTTATGGTTTTGTACTTGTAAGCCTCGTCCTTGCGCACCCATTAATAAAGTAATTAGGTTGATATCTCCATGAGCAGCTGCTCGAACGGCATTTTTTGGTTCGTCTATAATAGGCGGATAATGGATAGGACGTAAAATACTGTTTCCATTATGAATATAATTATCAAAATAGGTTTCTTCTAAATTAAGATGCAAAGCCAAAGCACGTAATACATATTTTGCTGTTTTCTCAAGCATGCGGTAGGTTTCTTTACCTGCTTTATTAAATTCAGGCAACTCTTCAACTTCTACATTTTTAGGATATTCTGCTTCCAATTTCGGATTATTTTCTACAAACTGTCCAAAGTGCCAAAATTCTTTTAAATCGCCTTCCTTTTTACCCTTTGCGCTTTCTTTTCCAAAAGAAATATAACCACGTTGACCACCAATACCTTCTATTTCATATTTTTGTTTTGTTTCAACTGGTAAATCGAAAAAGTTTTTCACTTCTCCGTATAAATTATCAACGAGTTTATCATCTAAAAAGTGTCCTTTTAAAGCAACAAATCCAATTTCTTCGTAAGCCTTTCCTATAGCATCTACAAATTGCTGTTTGCGTTTTGGGTCGCCTGATGTAAAATCTTTTAAATTAACACTTGGTATGGTATTCATAAGGATATTATTTAATAAGTAAGTATTACAAATGTACGAAAACATTATAAAGTTTGGAATACTATTTATAGTAAGATTTATATTTGTAATTATCAATTTATAGTATATTTGACAAACAAATTTCATGAGAAATACAGTATCATCTATGAGTAATATAGCCTTTAATAAATCAGGTCTTAATAGCAATGAATTATTAGAACTCTACAAACGCATGTTAAAACCGCGTTTAATTGAAGAAAAAATGTTAATTCTATTACGTCAAGGGCGCATTTCTAAATGGTTTTCTGGTATTGGCCAAGAAGCTATATCTATTGGTGTTACTATGGCTTTGAATTTAGATGAATATATTTTACCAATGCACCGAAATTTAGGGGTTTTCACCACACGTGATATTCCTTTATATCGTTTATTTAGTCAGTGGCAGGGAAAAGCAAATGGCTTTACTAAAGGTCGTGATCGTTCGTTTCATTTTGGGACACAAGAATATAAAATTGTTGGTATGATTTCGCATTTAGGTCCACAATTAGGCGTGGCTGATGGGATTGCATTAGCAAGTAAACTTAAAAATTTAAACCAAGTTACAGCTGTTTTTACTGGCGAAGGCGGCACGAGTGAAGGCGATTTTCACGAAGCTTTAAACGTGGCGTCTGTTTGGCAACTACCCGTTTTATTTTGTGTTGAAAATAATGGTTACGGTTTATCTACACCAACTAGCGAACAATATAATTGTGAGAATATTGCTGATCGTGGCATTGGTTATGGTATGGAATCGCATATTATTGATGGAAATAACATTGTAGAAGTCTACACGAAGATGCGTGATTTAGCAGAAAGTGTTCGCCAAAATCCACGCCCTATTTTAATTGAGTTTAAAACGTTTAGAATGCGTGGTCATGAAGAGGCGAGTGGTACTAAATATGTACCACAAGACTTATTAGATATGTGGGCAAAGAAAGATCCATTAGAAAATTTTCAAGCCTTTTTGAAAGATGAAAATATTCTAAATGAAGTAGATGAAGTAAAAATGAAGGAAGCTATTGTTCATGAAATTAATGAGCATTTACAGATGGCTTTTGATGAAGATGTCATAGTTCCAAATGAAAGCACTGAATTAGATGATGTGTACAAAGAATATGATTATCAGGAAATTAAACCAAATTCAAACACAGAAGAAATACGACTAATTGATGCTATTTCAGAAGGATTAAAACAATCCATGGAACGTCATGACGATTTAGTTATTATGGGTCAAGATGTGGCTGAATATGGAGGTGTTTTTAAAATAACCGATGGCTTTGTAGATGCCTTTGGTAAAGAACGCGTTAGAAATACGCCTATTTGCGAATCCGCTATCGTGGAAGCTGCCATGGGACTTTCTATATCTGGTATGAAATCTGTTATGGAAATGCAATTTGCTGATTTTGCAACGTCTGGTTTTAATCCTATTGTTAATTATTTAGCCAAATCCCATTACCGTTGGAACCAACAAGCTGATGTAGTTGTTAGAATGCCCTGTGGTGCAGGTGTTGCAGCTGGACCTTTTCATTCACAAACCAATGAGGCTTGGTTTACCAAAACACCTGGTTTAAAAGTGGTGTATCCTGCATTTCCGTATGATGCTAAAGGTTTATTAGCAACTGCTATAAACGATCCAAATCCTGTGCTTTTCTTTGAACACAAAGCCCTATACAGAAGTATCCGTCAGGATGTTCCAACTGATTATTTTACCATTCCATTTGGAAAAGCAGCACGTTTACGTGAAGGAAAAGATGTTACCATCATTTCTTATGGAGCAGCTGTTCATTGGGCTTTAGAGACATTAGACAATAATCCGGAAATTCAAGCTGATTTAATTGATTTACGTAGTTTACAGCCATTGGATACCGAGGCTATTTTTGAATCGGTTAGAAAAACGGGTCGTGCTATTATTTTACAAGAAGACTCGTTATTTGGTGGTATTGCTTCAGATATTTCATCTATGATTATGGAAACGTGTTTTGAACATCTGGATGCACCTGTTAAACGTGTGGCTAGTATGGAAACACCTATTCCATTTATCAATCAATTGGAAGTACAGTATTTAGGGAAAGGGAAATTTGAAACGGCTTTAAAAGAATTGTTGGCTTATTAAAAAATATCCCATACCAAGTAAAAACAAGCATTGATTAAAATTTGTCAATGCTTGTTTTTTGTTTGAACTTAATTATGGATTAATTTGTACTTGTATATCTTCCGCAACAGCCTGAACATCATCCAAAACACGTAATAAATTACCAGACCAAAGCTTGCTGATTTCTGCTTCTGTGTAGCCACGTTTTACTAATTCTAATGTCACATTAAAGGTTTCAGATGCATCACGCCAGCCCTCAATTCCGCCACCACCATCAAAATCACTACTGATTCCAACATGGTTTACACCTATTTTATCAACCATATAATCTATATGATCAACAAAATCAGCAACATTTACAGCAGGAGGAAAGCCTTCAATCGTTTCAGCCTTTTCATTAGCTAAACGAACAACATCGCCATAATATTCAAAAAATTTATCTTGTTCTTCATTACTCAAAGCCATCACTTCTTCTCGTGATGAATACCATTTGACACCTAACGAATCGGCAGCTTCTTTTTGTATACTTTTTAAGGCTTCATCACGAACCTCCACTTT
>DIAL01000127.1:434-5094 GCA_002414705.1 Flavobacteriaceae bacterium UBA5079 | reverse complement strand
AACCTCCACTTTTTCAGCATTTATATAAGCATCAAGCGCTACTGCCTGAACTACGCCATTAATTTCTTTCATCCATTGTAATTGCTCATCATCTAAATTTCTGCTATGATCACAGAGCGCTCTAGCTGATGAATGCGACGCTATTATTGGCGCTTTTGTCAATTCAATCATTTGGCGCATGGCTTCTTTTGATGGATGAGAAACATCAATCATCATACCTAAACGATTCATTTCAGCAATAACTTCTTTTCCTAACGGACTTAAACCGTTGTGGAGCCAAACACCATCTTTTTCACCAGTATTACTATCACTTAATTGACTATGTCCATTATGTGCGAGAGACATATACCTACCACCTAAATTGTAAAATTTACCAACGTTTTTAATATCTAAACCAATTGGATAACCATTTTCAATACCAATCATAGCAATTTTTTTACCAGATACATGTATACGTCTAACATCATCAGAATTTACGGCTAGTTCAATGTATTCTGGAGCAATATCGGTTACTAATCTATGAATGGCATTAAATTTATCCATGGCATTATCATAAGCATTACTATATCCTTCAGCAGATAATGTGTCTTGTCCAGTATAAACAATAAACCAAGCAACGTCTAATCCACCTGCTTTCATTTTAGGAAGTGTTACTTGCGACTTTAAGTCTTGTGTGTAATTAATGGAATCTGTAAAATTATTAACATTAAAATCATCGTGTGTGTCTAACGTAATCACACGTTGATGAATGCCTTGGGCTATTTCAATCATTTCTGGAGTAACAACGACATCTTCAATTACAGGTTCAATTATTTCTATTTGTTTAGGTTCGTCTTTACAACTAACAAGTATCACAAAAAAAATGCTTAATAAGTTAATAGATTTCATAATTAGGAGATTTAATAGCTAAAATGTGAAGTTACGAAAAAGTTAGATGTGATTAAGATTCTTTAAAAATATAGTATTTTTAGTAAACAATTTTTATGAAAATAATCTTTAAAATCGGGTTGTTAATGCTATTGACTTGTAGTTGTAAAACTGATAAGCCTTCCGGATATTCATGGAGTTCCCTGAACGTTACAGCTACAGCCTATAATTCCGTTTCGAATCAAACCAATTCAAATCCTCACATAACCGCTTTTGGAGATAGTTTAAAACCGGGTTTAAAATATATTGCTGTGTCTCGTGATTTGCTGGCATTAGGTTTAAAACATAACACGCCAGTTTCTATTGAAGGTCTTGACGGGTTATATCTTGTTAAAGATAGAATGCATTCACGTAAAAAGAATCAAATAGACATTTATATGGGCTTAAATATTAAAGCTGCTAAAAATTGGGGCAGAAAAAAAGTGAATATTGCTTACGGGATTAAAAAAGAAGAATTAGATAAATAATAATTGAATTAATTGTCTAATTTTAAACTCAATAACGTCAATTTATCCAACTTATGAAAAACATGTATTTCTTGTTGCTTTTAATTTTAGTTTCTGCGTGTGAAACTAAAGACAAGCAAAATGACACCAAAACCGATAAGAGTGATGCGCCAATTGCTAAAAAACAATCTAAAGAACTTACAACACATGGCGATACACGAATTGATGATTATTTCTGGATGCGCTTAAGCGACGAACAAAAAAACGCTGATAATCCGGATACACAAACACAAGATGTTCTAGCATACTTAAATGCTGAAAATGATTATTTAGAAGAAGCGATGTCGCATACCGAAACATTTCAAGATGAATTATATAATGAAATTACGGCTCGAATTAAAAAAGACGATCAGTCTGTTCCAGTAAATGAAAATGGCTATTCCTATTACACACGTTTTGAAGAAGGTTCTGAATATGCCTTGTATTGCAGAAAGGAATTGAAAGAAGGTGCTCAAGAACAAATTATTTTCAATGGTCCTGAAATGGCTGAAGGTTTTTCATATTACGGAATAGGAAGTCAAGATGTTAGTCCAGATAATCAACTTATGGCATTTGCTATCGATACTATTTCGAGAAGGCAGTATACGATCTCTTTTAAAAATTTAGAAACTGGTGACTTATTATCAGATAAATTAAGTAATACAGGTGGTTCTGCCGTTTGGGCAAATGATAATAAAACCGTTTTTTATACTACTAAAGACCCAGAAACATTGCGTCAAAACAAAGTATTTAAGCATATTTTAGGTACGGATCAATCTCAAGATGAATTGGTTTTTGAAGAAACTGACGAAACCTTTAATAGTTATGTTTTTAAAACCAAATCGAAGGAATATATCATGATTGGAAGTAACCAAACGCTTTCTACTGAATTTCGTTTTTTAAATGCTAATCAACCAAATGGGCAATTTCAAGTTATTCAGCCAAGAGAACGCGATTTATTATATTATCCGGATCACTATCAAGATGATTTTTATATCCGAACTAATTTGGATGCCACTAATTTTAAACTCGTAAAAACAGCTATAAATTCTACTTTAAAAGAGAATTGGCAAGATGTTATTCCACATAGAAGCGACGTTTTGCTTCAAGGTTTTGATTTGTTCACAAACTATTTAGCTTTAAGCGAACGCATAAATGGATTGGCGACAATTCGTATTAAAAAATGGGATGAAACAGCTGATTACTATATCGAATTTAAAGATCCAGCTTATTTAGCATATCCTACATCTAATTTAGATTTTGATACCACCAAATTACGTTATATGTATTCTTCACTCACAACGCCAAATAGCACCTTTGAATATGAGATGGACTCTAAAGAGCAGGAACTTCTAAAACAAGAAGAAGTCCTTGGCGGTTTTAATTCTAATGATTATGTCTCTGAACGTATAGAAGCCACAGCAACAGATAGCACCAAAATACCAATCTCTCTAGTTTATAAAAAAGGAATTACGCTAGGCGAAGAAACACCATTATTATTATATGCTTATGGATCTTATGGAAGCAGCACGGAACCAACTTTTAGATCTGATAGATTAAGTTTATTAGACAGAGGTTTTGTTTATGCCATTGCGCATGTTCGCGGTGGACAAGAAATGGGTCGCGAATGGTATGAAAATGGAAAATTACTTAAAAAGAAAAATACGTTTACCGATTTTATAAATGTTGGCGAGCATTTAGTTGCAAAAGGCTATACCAGTCCAAAACATTTATATGCTTTGGGTGGAAGTGCTGGCGGTTTATTAATGGGAGCAATCATAAATATGAAACCAGAATTATGGAATGGTGTAGTTGCTGCAGTACCATTTGTAGATGTTGTTTCAACCATGTTAGATGAAACAATTCCGTTAACAACTTTTGAATTTGATGAATGGGGAAATCCAAAAGATGAAACCTATTACAATTACATGAAATCTTATTCGCCTTATGATAATGTTGAAGCTAAAGACTATCCAAATATGTTAATTACTACAGGATATTGGGATAGTCAAGTTCAATATTGGGAACCAGCTAAATGGTTAGCTAAATTACGCGCACTTAAAACCGATGATAATTTATTAATCATGGACTGTAATATGGAAACTGGTCATGGTGGTGCATCTGGACGATTTGAACGTTACAAGCGTACAGCTTTATATTATGCGTTTATGATGGATTTAGAAGGAATTGAAAAGTAACTAAACCTTATTTGGGTTCAGATAAGTTCATAGGATAAGCACGTTTAACATCCAGTATTTGTGATGCTGATAAATCTTCGATTGATTTCTGAAATTTGGTTTCAGCATAATCATTTCGTAGTTCATAATATGCTTGCAGAATTTCATTTTGAACCTGAATAAATAATTCATAAGATGTTTGTCTGTCATGTTGCAAGGAAATAATTGCTTTTTCAGGATTATCCGAAGCTGTTGAAAGTTGTTCACCTAAACAATACTTACAAGACTGATCACCGTTATTAGTTATGAAACTTGAAACTTGCTTACTAATTTCATTAATATTGACTAATTCATCATTCATTAAAATATCGTTATCATTATTTAATACTATGCGTAAAACATTTTGTTCTTTAGTTGGTGATGCACAATCATTAGTAGGACAGAAGGCAGGTAGGTTTCTATGTATTCCAGCATCTGTTGAAATGGTGGTTGTAACTAAAAAGAAGATTAATAATAGAAATGCAATATCTGCCATAGAGCCTGCATTCACTTTTTCGGAGTTTCTGTGATGTCTCATAATAATAACGTATTAATAATTAGATTTTTACAAATACAAAAACGATACCACGAAAACATTTAAACAAAAAAAAACCAGCAAAATATGCTGGTTTCTTCCGTTTTTAACTAATTCAAACTAATGTAGATAACGTTTTGTTCCTGTCCATAACGCATCATGATGATACCGTTTTTTCCGTATAGTTATTCTTTTTTGGGAGTACGTTATTAACTCATTGGAATCCCTGAAAATTTTGATTATTGCTTGCATGATACGGTTTTTTGATTGATTAATTGATGGTTAAATTTTAGATACCTTATCTAAAGCGTCTTTTACTATTCCAAGTAAAGCTTTTTGTGCTGTTCGTTCTTTTTGATAATTGATTGTTGTCTAAAGTTCTCATGATGTTTTGATTTATTTGATTGAAGAATTATTTATTTAATGACTATCTAAAGCGTCTTTTGCTATTCCAAGTAAAACCTTTTGTACTGTTCGTTCTTTTTGATAATTGATTG
>DIAL01000127.1:0-284 GCA_002414705.1 Flavobacteriaceae bacterium UBA5079 | reverse complement strand
TCGTTCTTTTTGATAATTGATTGGTGTCTAAAGTTCTCATAATGTTTTGTTTTGATTGATTATACTATATAGACGACCCTTAAATACATTTGTTACAGTACTAGGTATTACAAAGTAGTTATTTAACATATTTTAACATTAAAAAGCGTTAAAAATATATTGAAAAAATTTCTGAAAACTTTGACTATTACTAATCTTATCCTAAAATAAATGAGATGTTTTATAAATTTCTCATATTTGCTATATATTTATTGTGTTAAAAACGTTTAGGTATAGTTTTTGAA
>DIAL01000063.1:5180-6435 GCA_002414705.1 Flavobacteriaceae bacterium UBA5079 | reverse complement strand
GTCCTATCTTTTTGTGTTGGCCTGTAGCACCCTTTCATTCCAGATGAAACGCCTAAATATAAAGGATCACTAGGTAATGCAGATGAAGCTTGAATCCATTGAAAAGATACTTCAAAAAGAGCGCAACTAATATTATTTGCCACACCTCTAGTGTCTAGTATATCTGATTTAGGATTCCCATTAGGGGCCGCAACAGTTTCGTTATAGTTTATTGGAGTTTCATCAGATAAATTTCCTGGACTTGCTAGTTCAGGGTTAATACGATCTCCAACCCACCATCTTCTTAAATCAGAATAATCATCATTTGATACGTATTGCTGATCCCATTCCCATAGTATTTCTTGGCAGCTGTTTCCATTAAACGTATCATTTCTAAACGCAGTTACTTTTATTGTAATTGTTGATCCAGCAGGAACATCGTAGTTTGTTACAGCAGAACCAACGCCTTTTACATCCTGAGTAAAACAAGGGTAGGCAATTTTTCTATTATTTGTACAACCTCTTTTTGAGGATCTATACTCTATATCTCCATATTCAATAAGAGAATCTTCAGGTATAGATATATCAAAATTTTGATTTTTCATTTGCATATAAAGACCTGAAAGTTGATTTGAACCAATACCTAACTCAGTATCTATAGCTAAAAAATCACTGCTTTCAGCACTTATATCTAAAACTTCAACAGTTACAAGTCTAGAAACTGGACCCGAAACATCCGCCTTTACGATTAACGTTTGGCCCTTAGAAACTTTATTTGCATTGTCTCCTTCTAATTTAAAGAAAACCATATTATCACTTGGTCGTATGTAGTAAAAATTAGAAAATATAGTTTCATAGTTTCCTAAACTTGGTTTAACTACAAACTTATATCTTTCAGCCCAGTAAGGCGCTAAAGAACTAATAGCTACCTGTATATTGTTTTGTTTATCACTATCTCCAGGCTCTACGTAAACAGTATTCCTTTCTGAAACTAAAACAGTAGATGACCTTCCGTAACCGTCACTATAAACAATTCCTGTTTCAAAATCTCTATTACTATGTAAGCTACCTGTATCTGTTGTTGAGCTAAACCCAGCCTCAGCGCTAATAAATCTAAAGTATTCGTAAATATCTGTATTTGGTGAGTTATTAGTTTCCTTGTACTGCATCGCAATAGTCTGTAAACTAAAAGTATTTACCCCAGGAGAAACACCAGAAATTAAAAACCCCTGCTGAACAGTAGAACTTGTTATGCTGCTATTAATTTTATTAAAAA
>DIAL01000063.1:4570-5089 GCA_002414705.1 Flavobacteriaceae bacterium UBA5079 | reverse complement strand
TGACAATTCATTATTGAAATAATCAGTCAAAGAATTTCCGTTTGCTGAGTCTGCAATAGGTCTAAAGTTTGTGTTTAGTATAGTCCCTATAGCGTTTTCAAATAGTGGGCTGCTAAGGAAATCGTATGCTGAGTTATAGTCTGCATCTAAAGTTATATTTACATCTATTGTAAATGGAATATTTTTAAATTGATCATTTGCTATCCAGGCAGGATTTGTAGACTGACCTGATCCGACTACCGTAACTTGATTCTCAAGATTAAATGAAAAACTTAAAAAAGCACCTTTTTTAAACTTACCAACCATTCCTGATAAATCAAAAGTAACTTTATTGTTATCATAAGTTTTAGTGTCTGCTGGGTCAATAGTATAACTAAGACCTGAGTTTAAATTAGCAAAAGGCAATTCCTGAGAAGAAATAAAGGTGTTTATTATACTTGTGGTATAGTTTAAAGCAATATTAGTACCACCTGAATTACCACTAGTAAAATTATAACCATCAACATAATTACCATACAT
>DIAL01000063.1:0-4419 GCA_002414705.1 Flavobacteriaceae bacterium UBA5079 | reverse complement strand
ACATAATTACCATACATTAATCTGTTACCTTGAATAATTTGCGCTTTTGCAAACCTTGGAACATTATCGTATTGACGAAGTAATTCATCAGCCCCTATAACTGTGTAAATTTTACTGTTCGTAAAAACGTATGACTGAACAGTATTATCTGGCCAACCATAATCTTTTTTTACAAATCGTTCAATTACATTTATATTATTTGAATTACTTTCCTTAAAAAGTAAATCTATTTGTACAACCCTGCTACTACCTGTTGAGTATTCAATATTTATACCATTGTATAAATTTAACATTCCTTGATTATTGTAATTTTTGGTATCAAACCTAAAAGGGCTTGTTGCAAATGCAGGTAAACTAAATAAAGATGTGGCGCTATATTGCCCATCCAAATATCGATACCTATAAGCAAAGCAAAGAAATTTATTTTCAATATAATTTTCTCCACCAGGGACGTTTAATAAGGTGATTTTAGGAACAGCTAAAGGAACATTATTGTTTACTATATTTTCAAAACCAGGGATTTTAACAATTACACTAATATCTTCCTCTATAATCTGATCAACATTGGCAATTGGTAAAGGGTAATTTCTGTCAATATTTATAAATCTTGGAGGGTTAATGTCGTCTGTCCAAAATAATAAATCATCAAGTAAGTTTATTCCAGTTATTAAATGTTTAGGATCAAAATTTAAAAGGTCCTCAGTAACTAAGTGATAGTTAGTCACCTGACTGGTAGTATTATAAGAAACAACCATATCTACAATTCCACTAAGAGATTCAAGATTTGTAGCGTCATGAATAAACCAATAAATTGTTTCCCTAACACCGTCTTCATAAGCCCCAATACAAGTAGCATTAATACTTAATGGTTCACCAGCGTAAGCTAGATACGTTAATCTTGAATTTCCTTTAGCGTTTTCAACAGCGCCTATTTCAGTAGTTTCAGTTGAACCCAACCTTACATTTAGCGCGTCAATATATTCACCTGGGGGAAGAAGTCTTTCATCCACAGACTTATTCATTCTACCTGCAATAAAATTTGTTGTAACTATTGGCATATTATTTTATCCATTTATTCTGACCTCTCATATTCATCAAGAGTCTGCCAGGGTGCATATTACTTAATCTAATTTTAGCGTTTCTTAGTAAAGATGATTTATCTTTTCTTGCTCTATTAACTACGTATTCTTGAACTGATAGTCTACCGTTTAAAATTGAATATTTTACATAAGCGTAAATATACTCTTCAAACAATTTATTTAATTGAACATTAGCATCTACACCGCCTTCCATACCATCAGAAACATATTCCAAAACCACAGAAGCAGCATTAGAGATATTGCTAAAGTTAATAACTCCAGACTGCTTATCAATAGTAAACGTAGGATTAGCATTAGCGGTTTCAGTATTTAATCCAAATCGAGCGCCTACAGAATAATCAAAATACCAGTTGCCATCACAGCAGTAACCTTCTGATCCATCAAATGAATTACCTGCATTTAAATAAATACTCTTTCCATTGCCTCTAATCCTTTCTAAATCAAGCTCTGAGTTTTCTGGCCTTAAAACATTTCCATCTTGATCAAATAATATATTAGCATCTTGATCTTGAAGATAAGCTGAAGACCAATTAGTTTGAATATTTTCCGTTAAAGGTTTTAAGACTCCGTTTTCGTTTACAGAAATTCTTACCCAATTTACATAGTCTTGAGGAAGTATAAACCTAAGTTGCAGTGTAACATCTAATTGAAGGATTTTTATCTCCTTCATAGCATCGTAGTTTAATTCTTGAATTCCTCTTTTGGCATGAAATAATATTTGATAACGTTCAATGTTATTTATTAATTCATGATTTCCCTGATACATTAACATAAAATTATTAACTATGTCTGCCAAAGATATATATTGATATGAACCCCAGTTTGAATCTGTTGGGTTTGTGCCTGAGTTTTGGTAATATGCGTAATCGTTTATATATGCCATCTATCCTTGTGTTTGTTGTTCTGCTTGCAATTCTGCTACTCCAAATTGATATACATCTGATTCCCTAATCTCCACTCCTACGTACTTACATATCTTTGCTATCAACGCTGGCTCATCAGATAAAGGTAATTCAAAATCTTGATAATCATTTTGTGAAGCATTAAATACAGGTTCCCCTGCTGTTATTTCAATATAAGTCCATTTGGGATCACGAGGATACCTTATGTACTGAGCCATTATTGTTCCAGGTGTTGTCAATGTATCTGGGTATACGTTTATTATGTTTCCAGAAATTGTTGCGGTAGCGTTGCCTAAAACATACGCAGGATAACCTGTGGATGGCGATGTAAGTGGTGAAGAATTTAAATAAAATATTTTACTCTGATTTACTCTTTCTACCTCTACAATACCTTTATTGTTTACAATTGCGTAACTATTCCCAATTGTTTGTGCTACTCCAAATATATCAACAGACAAGGTTAATTGAGTGTTAGTATCAACGCTAACAACATAGGCTGTTTGACCAGCGGTAGTGCTTGTAGTCGATGTAGAGGAAACAAGCTGCCCAGCTGTTACGGTAGTTGTAAAAGTTGCTGTAGCGTCCGTTAAAGTTAACGCTGCTGCTGCCGTTGTTGTTCCTGAAGTGCTTACCGTAGGGTAGTAGTTAATCTTATTAATTAAATAATAATTAGAAGGTAGATTAAATAAATTTATTCCAGGTGACGTTAAAGTTTCAGTTGCTGAAAAACTATCTATTACTTCTACTAAACCCTTAGTAAGATCAGCGTATCCACTTCCAGAAACTCTTTGATTTTCTTTTGACAACTGATCATTGTACGCATAAAAATAGTCTTCAAAAATAGACATCTGAGCCTGCTGGCAGTACAAATTAAAATCTTGTGGTGATATATATCCGTAGTTGTTTTTATTGACTATCGCTAATACGGTATTTCGTACTTCGTTTATTGGCATAATTAATTCTTTTTACAAAGATAGCAAAAAAAAAGAGGTCCTATTTTTTTTAGAACCTCTCTTTAATTGTCTAATTAATGCTATTATGCATTAACAATACTTGTCACTGCTTTTGGAAGACTTACCTCGAAAAAAGGGTTCTGCCAAGATGTAGCTAATGCTGTTTCCATATTGTCTAATATAGAGTTGTAAACATCATGAGCTACTTGAGCTGCTGTTGTAATTGTCGTAGTAGTTCCATCAACATAATCGATTGTAACTGTTACTGCCGTAGCTGTTGCTGTAGCAACCGCTTTTACTCCATCAAGACTGATCAATTGACCAGTAATAGGAGCATTCGTAATTTTAAGAAATTTTACCATTTTATAAAAAGTTTTTAATGGGTTAATAAAGTACAAATATAACAAAAAAAAAGCCACCCTTTTAAGGTAGCTAATTTTCAGTTAGTTGAATTATTTATTTTAACTTGTTTTTTAAAAGTTTATATACTTCTAAACCATCATCACTTTGCATGAAAGATGAAACAATAAAATGAGGATCTTCTCCAAATGGTATTGTTAACATTTTTTTCTTGTTGTTAGGTAGGTTGTAGTAAACGTCTTTACCGTTATTTCTAAAACCTAATAATGTAGCACTAAAAAATTGATGAACATCATCCATAAGCTCTAGCATTGGGTCGTTAATCGTATCTAAAAAATCTTCAGGATTATGTTTAGCATAAACCAATAAGTCTCTTTTTAATTCTGGTGAAGTCATAGATTCAACTCCATTACCCATCAATACACGACATACTTGAGTTAATTTTTTAATGTCTTTTGTAATTTGTTTTGCTGCAATTTGAGCCTCTAGCTCCATTTCAACATGTTCTAATTCAGCTGTAGCGTCACGCTCTCTGTTTACTTCTTCAAATACCTTACCATTACTTGGGTGTAAATGTAAAAACTTTTGCAACACTTGATTTTCTTTACCAACTGATAACATTCCATCCTCAAAAACAATAGGTTCTAAAATAGCATTTCCATCTTGCTCATCTTCAAAAGGTGACTTCTGATTACGAGAATATCTTAATGGTCTATTTAATCCTTGCTCTTCATCAAAATGTAATAAAGGAGATCTCTGTGAGTGTCGAGATGCTAGCATGTATGATAAAGGCGCTCTGTCGCCTCTTAAACGATAAGCTTTTGCCGAGTACACTGGTTTTTTTGTTGTCATTATAATATGATTTAATTTGATTTATAAAAAAAAGGAAGGTTACTAAGAGAACTTTTACAGGTATGCCGTTCACCCTCCTTAAATATTTACTATTTATTACTTACGCTTTTTGGAATAAGAAGAAGTTGTTTGCACCTAAAGTACATACAGCTCTTTCAGACAAGAAGTTAACCTCCATTGCATCTAAATCGCTTGTTCTTGCACCACCAGCAGAACCAGTAATCCAAGATTTGTAACGTCTGTCTTCAGTTT
>DIAL01000159.1:3873-4099 GCA_002414705.1 Flavobacteriaceae bacterium UBA5079 | reverse complement strand
TAAACGAAGCATCTCAACAATGGCAAGTTAAAGACATTATCGTAATGCAGAAGGCTCATGAACGAGTATTAGCAGCAACAGCTAGTTTACAAAAGGCAGTTGAGAGATTAGGTGCAGTTTCTAACAAGAATAGGAACAAACCAAACGGTGGAATGTTTGTAACAGAAGCTGAAAGTATGCGTAAAAGTTTTTTGAAAGCTGTTATGCCAGGAAGTAAATTTTGGAA
>DIAL01000159.1:2597-3706 GCA_002414705.1 Flavobacteriaceae bacterium UBA5079 | reverse complement strand
ATGATAAAACTAAAGGACATATTGACAGAAAAATACGAAATAGACTTAGAAATAGGTGATACTATTTTACGTGGTAAGTTTAAGAATAAACCTGTTGTTGTCAAGGATATTGGTACTGATGAACATGGCCAACCAACTATTAATGGTAAGAAAATGTTATCATTTAGAATAAAAAAACTTATGCCTAAAAAAACAAATGAAGGTACATGTGGATATGGAGAAGATGGAAAGATTGGTAATGAACCAGCAGGTCCACATTTAATTGATAAAAAAAGTAAAGACGATAAGATGACTAAGCTTAAAACTGAAGGAAGACCAATGTTTCAAGATACACCAAATGAATTAGCATACAAAGACTTTAAAAAATGGGCATATAAAAATAGAAAAGCAGTTAAAGGTATATTAGTAAAGGCTGTAGATGATGGTAGAGATCCTGGAACGGATATATTTCTTGCACTAAGACAGGTGTGGTTAGCATGGGCAAATAAAAATGCTAAAGAATGGAGCAAAATTCCTAATAAAGGACCTCAAGGAAAAGATTTTGGTAGAGCATTAGCAGTAATGATGAAAAGCGATAACTTAATCATTAAGAAATCAGGCAATAAACTAACAGACTTATCAGAAAAATATAATGTAAGAAAACAATCTTGCAAACAATCAGATGGAGATAGAGGTACATATACACTATCTTACACGAGCAAGAAAGGCAAAAAATATCGTGCCTGTCACACTTCAAAGAAAAAAGCAAAAGGTCAAATAGCTGCAATCGAAGGACCATAATGGGACACAAAGTATTTATTCGCCACACATACATATACAAGTGTAGCGCTAAAAAGTGTAATGGTGAGTGGAAAATAAATGAAGCTCAAGACCTTGAAAAACTAAGATGCCCACATTGCGGAAAAAACGACACTGTAGAATATGTTATGGTCGACCAGCGAGATAAGTATAATAGAAAGTGGGAATAACAAATAAATAATGGTAAAATAAAAAACAGTTATGAATAGACTAAGTAGTTACGTAGGAAATACACCATTAATACCAATCAAAATAGGCGAATACACAGTTTGGGGAAAATGTGAATTTATGAATCCAGGTGGAAGTGTTAA
>DIAL01000159.1:0-2408 GCA_002414705.1 Flavobacteriaceae bacterium UBA5079 | reverse complement strand
TCAGGTAATACTGGAATTGCATTTGCTATGTTAGCAGCAGAACGTGGTTACAAGATGAAAATTGTGATGCCTTCTAATATGTCGAGCGAAAGAAAGCAGATGTTGAAGTTTTATGGTGCTGAACTTATTGAAGTTGGAGCAGGAGAATTCGATGAAGCAATAGCACTTAGAGATACACTTGCAAAAACAGAAGGCTATTTCAATTGTAATCAATTCCATAACTCATTAAATATAGAAGCTCACTATAAGAATACAGGACCAGAAATAAAAAAACAATATAATGATTTGTTGTTACCTAATCCAGATGTCTTATTATCAGGTACAGGTACTGGTGGAACCATAATGGGAGTAGGTACATATCTAAAAAATAGTTGGCACGACATCAAGGTAATAGCAATCGAACCAGCAGAAAGCCCTGTCATGTCAGGAGGTAAACCTGGACTGCATGGTATACAAGGTATAGGAGATGGTAGTAAATTTTTGGTAGATTTAGACTTCATAGATGAAATCAAAATCGTAAAAACAGATTGTGCAAAAAGAGTTGCAAAGCACCTAGCATCAAATTATGGATTATTTGTAGGAATAAGTGCTGGAGCTAATGTATATGCGGCATTTCAATGGTTACGAGATAATAACAAGAAAAATGCAATAACATTTCTTTGTGATAGAGGTGAAAGGTATTTTAGTTGCTTATAATACTATCAGAATAGTACCGATATCATATAAGTTTTATATTTATATAAAATGATTAAACTAAAAGACATATTAAAAGAAGGAAAAGTCGTAAGTATTTTTGACTTTGATGACACCTTAGCCAAAACAGATTCGTGGATATATGTAAAAGCAGCTGATGGTGGTGAAAAACAATTAGATCCTGCTGAATTTGCCGTATACTCTGCAAAAAAAGATGAGGTGTTTGACTTTAGAGATTTTGATAGAAAATTAAGAAATCCAAAAATTATCAAAAAAAATGTTGATTTACTACGCAAACAACTAGAAAAGGGTGGTAGAAAGGTGACTATATTAACTGCTAGAAGGCTTGGTGCACCAATAAGTCATTTTTTTAGAACAATAGGAATAAATCCTTATGTAGTACCTCTTGGAGATGCAAACCCACAGAAAAAGGCAGATTATATAGAGGCAGAAATATTAAAAGGGTATGATCCAATATATTTTATGGATGATAGCCCTAAAAATATAAAAGCAGTGGATAATTTAAAGAAAAAGTACCCAAATAACACTATAGTTACAAAATTGGTTAAGTAAACGTATATTAAAACAGATAAAATGATATTTATTACATAGATAAACTCATCAAAATTAAAAAAAGAAAAACTATGGCTAAAAAAGAAGAAGTAAAAAAGAAAGTAGCAACTAAAAAAAAGGCTGTTAAAAAAGTAGCCAAAAAGGTTGTAAAAAAAGTACTTGACAGTACAGAACTAGACGAAAAAATCATAGCTGAATACACTGAAAATAAACCAGTATATGATAAAGTGTTATGTTATATCAACTGTTATGGTGCATATGTAGTAGCAGTAGGCGCCGGTTGTACATTTGGTGTTAATAATTGGATAGCAATAGGTTTATTAGCAGTTACTGCTGGTTGGGCGTATTGGAATGTATGTTCATGTAAACCCTGCAAGACTAAACAATGTACTTGTGGAAAATCAAATTGTGAGAAATAAAATGGCTAAAAAAATAAAATTAAAAGATCTATTGAATGAAAATTCTCCTGGATTTGAAGGTAGAAAATTTGGTGACGCATTACCTACATTAGACAGTGTTAAAGCATCATATGATTCTAAAAATGACACATTACAAGAAGGTAGAATAAAATCAAACATTACAAAAACATGGGACGATAAAAATACAATTTTAGATGATTGTAGAAACTTTATACTAGAAGCAGTTGATGCTGGTGGTGAAGATATGGCAAGAGATCTTGCTGATACATTCAAGATATTATCTAACTATGCAATGGGTGAATATAAAAAGTCTAAGAGATAGGAATGGATAAGTATATTTACAGAGCTAAACTGGACAGAGTTGTTGATGGTGACACTGTTGACGCCCTTATTGATGTAGGTTTCGATATATGGTTTAAGAAACGAATCCGTTTTATGGGACTTGATGCATGGGAATCTAGAACAAGAGACCTTGAGGAAAAGAAAAAAGGACTTGCTGCAAAAGCAAGAGTAATTGAGTTGTTAGAAGAAACATCATCTAAGCCGGGATATTTTAGATTAAAGTCCCATGGAGTAGGAAAATATGGAAGAGTTCTTGGAGAACTATTTATACAAGATACAGATGGTAATTCTATTTGTATAAACGAACAATTAAAAATTGAAGGTCATGCATACGAATACCATGGTGGTAAGAAAAAAGTATTTAAGGGATAAGTTATGAAA
>DIAL01000151.1:21892-28790 GCA_002414705.1 Flavobacteriaceae bacterium UBA5079 | reverse complement strand
ACACCATCCATATCTATATATATTATTTTCTTCATATAATTATTATCCTTCTTTATTCGTATTTAGTTTGTAAAAGCGGTCTGGACGAGACTCGAACTCGCGACCCCCTGCGTGACAGGCAGGTATTCTAACCAACTGAACTACCAGACCGTTGCTTTATTGCATACTTGAGGTATTTTTACTTGCATAATAGCCTCTCAAGCGGGTGCAAATATAAACAGCTTTTTCAATATGTCAAATGTTTTTTCAATAAATTTTAAAGTTTTTTTATTACAAAAACTTTTGTCGCGCTATCATGTAGGTTGTCAATATGTTATTGAAATCCTTATTAATATCCGCTTCCACATAATTAATCCGATATTGCTGACATTTTAAACGTATCTCTTTAAAATAATCTGTTATAGCTACTTCGTAATTTTCTTTAATCCTATCTGCATATAAGTTAACGTGGTCACCCGTTTCAACATCTATAAAGCGTTTAGGTGCATTATCAAAATCAAATTGTTGCTCCTTTTCTTTATCAAACACATGAAATAAGACTACCTCATGCTTATTATGTTTTAAATGGCGTAAAGCATCAAATAATGCCTCGTCATCAGTTTCTGTTTGAAACATATCGGTGAAAAAGAAAATTAATGAGCGTCTGTGAATTTTTTCTGCAATTTGATGCAGATAAGTAAACGTTTCCGTTTTTCTGCTTTCGGTTTTTTTTACCAACATGGTATTAAGTTGATGCAATAACATGTGATGATGGCGCTCACTCCCTTTTTCAGGTGCATAAAAATCATAATTATCACTATAAATACTCAAACCAACTGCGTCGCGTTGCTTTTTTAAAATATGCATTAAACTAGCCGAAGCCAATGCCGAAAAAGCTATTTTATTCAACGAATCTATGCTGTATTCCTTCAGTTCCGGATAATGCATAGAACTACTATTATCTATAATTAAATGGCAGCGTAAATTGGTTTCGTCATCATAACGCTTGGTAAATAGTTTGTCAGTTTTGGCAAATAATTTCCAATCTATATGTCGTGTGCTTTCGCCTTGGTTATAAATTTTATGCTCCGCAAATTCTGCCGAAAACCCATGAAACGGACTTTTATGCATCCCAGCAACAAAGCCCTCCACCACCTGTTTAGCAAGCAATTCTAGATTTTTAAAGCCACCTGCTTTATTAAGTTCGTTTTGTAAATCCATAAGCTCATTTGTCGCTTTAGCGACATCTTCCTTGAAGGAAGAAATAACATCGTTTAAATTATAATTTGGATATTCTGCGTCCAGCACAATTTATTATAGCTCTAAACTAAAAAAGGTTTGCCATAACAGCAAACCTTTTATCTTTTCTTTTAAAAGTATTCTATAAAAGCGCATCAATAGCTTCTGTGTAAGCACTTTTTTGAGCTACACCAACTTGACGACCTACTACTTCACCATTTTGAAAAACTAATACTGTAGGAATGTTACGCACACCGTATTTTGCTGCAAATTCCTGATTGGCATCTACATCTACCTTACCTACAACGGCTTTACCGTCATATTCTGTACTAATTTCATCAATGATTGGTCCAACCATACGACATGGTCCACACCAAGCTGCCCAAAAATCAACCATTACAGGTTTGTCACTCTTTAATACTGTTTCTTCAAACGTTGCATCTGTAATTTCTAATGCCATAATATTTTATTTTAATATGTTATACTTCAATTTCAACTGTCAGTTTCCAGACATCTATGCAATATTAGTCAAAAATTTTGCCAAAGCTTACAACCTGACAATTTGTTTTGTTTATGGTTACATTACTTGCAGTTATACTAACTAATTGGGTGTATCCCTTTTCCGTTGTCACTACAAAGCGTCAGGCTTTCGTACGTCGCTTCCCGATGAAAAAATCGGGAGAGCTCCAGCAAGCACTCAATCCTTTACAAGAGAACCGAACGTTAAAAGTGATTAATTTATGGTTTAAAAATCTAACTCAAAGTAATATCAAATCAAAATTCCTCTGTGTAATAATTCATAAGAAAAATACATCTTCCATATTTTGAAATTCAGTCTGCTTTCCTTCTTATTTAGTCTATTCTCTTTTCTAATAAACCTAAAATATATTTGCATTCCATCTATTTGATTCACGAGATTCCTGCCTTCGCAAAAATTGGTTAATTCAATTTATAAAATACGTCATTGCGTTCCAACTCCAACAACAACTCTTGAGAGATTTGCACTTTTTGCCTTCTGCTTGGCATGTTTAATTTTATTTGCTCTTCATTATCATAGACAATAAAATTTAACGCATGATCACCTACATGACTACGAAATAAATTCTGTAATTGACTTATTTTCGACGGTTCTAAATCGGTTATATTTAATTGAATAGATAACTTCTTGGCATACGTATCCATAACATCATGCAACAACTGAAAACTATTAAATTGAATTCGCGGTTCACCACGAACACCTGTATCTTTTTTAATCCAACCTTCTCTTACAAATACCTTAACATGCACAAAGGAATTTTTTAATAAAAAGTGTCTAAACTTTAAATATTCTTCGCCAAAAATTCGGAATTCAAAACTATTGGTATAGTCATCAACCGTAAACATAGCCCAACCTTTTCCTTGTTTACTAACCCGATGCTGAACATCTGTAACTACGCAACCAAAGGTTAATTCCCGATTTATATAAGGTTCTATATTTTCTAATAACGCTAACTCCGCATTACAGAATGTTTTCATTTCAATTTTAAAATCGTCCAACGGGTGACCAGAAATATAAATACCAACTACTTCCTTTTCTTGAGCCAGTTTTTCCATGGTTCCCCATTCCTCACAAGGTGGCACTTCTGGTTCGGCAATTTGCACATCGCTTGCTTCACCAAATAAGCTCACTTGAGCTGAATTTTCATTTTCTTGATGCTTGGCGCCATATTTAATAGCTTTTTCTAAAAAAGTAATACCATCACCATCATCATGGAAATATTGAGCTCTATGGGTTTCGGTAAATCCATCAAAACCTCCAGCAAGCGCCAGGTTCTCAAACGCTTTTTTATTTGCTGCTCGTAAATCTATCCGTTTGGCAAAATCGAAAATCGACTTAAATGGACCTCCTTCATTTCTGTTCTCTACAATAGTCATTACAGCACCATGGCCAACACCTTTTATAGCACCCATTCCAAAACGAACCGCATAATCTTGGTTAACCGAGAATTTGTAATAACTCTCATTAATATCTGGACCAAGAACAGCCAACTTCATACGCTTACATTCTTCCATAAAAAATGATACTTGTTTAATATCATTCATATTATTGGACAATACGGCTGCCATATATTCCGCTGGATAATGTGCTTTTAAATAGGCTGTCTGGTAAGCAATCCAAGCATAACAAGTGGAATGCGATTTATTAAACGCATAACTTGCAAAAGCTTCCCAATCCTTCCAAATTTTCTCTAATTTTTTCGCATCGTGACCATTACCTTCTGCTTGAGCAATAAATTTCGGTTTCATTTTATCCAGAACCGCAATTTGCTTTTTACCCATAGCTTTACGTAAAACATCCGCTTCACCTTTGGTAAAGTTTGCCAGTTTTTGCGAAAGTAACATCACCTGCTCTTGGTACACGGTAATTCCATAGGTTTCCTTTAAATACTCTTCCATGGCTGGCAAATCGTACTCAATTTCCTCCTTGCCATGTTTTCGCTTGGTAAAACTTGGAATGTACTCCATTGGTCCAGGTCTATACAAAGCATTCATTGCAATTAAATCCTCAAAAACTGTCGGTTTTAATTCCTTTAAGTGCTTTTGCATGCCAGGTGATTCATACTGAAAAACACCAACTGTTTCGCCACGCTGGAATAACTCGTACGTTTTTTCATCATCTAAAGGAAAACTATCTGGATCCAACAATATATCATGTTTGGCCTTAACAATTTTAACGGTATCCTTAATTAAGGTTAGTGTTTTTAAGCCCAAGAAATCCATTTTTAATAATCCGGCATCCTCAACAACGGAGTTATCAAATTGGGTCACATATAAATCGGAATCTTTAGCCGTAGCAACTGGAACGAATTTGGTAATATCATCTGGTGTAATAATGACACCACAGGCGTGAATTCCCGTATTTCTAACTGAACCTTCCAGCGTTCTTGCTAGATTAACAGTTTCGGCTTGTAAATCAGATCCTTCTGAAATATTTAAAAGTTCATTGACTTTCTCTAAATCTTCCGAGCGGAATTTAGTACTCAACTCCTTATCACTTAATCCAAAAATTTTTGCCAATTTGGACATAGTTGGAATAAGTTTTGCAATTCTATCTGCATCAAAAAGTGGCAAATCTAAAACACGAGCTGTATCCCGAATAGAGGATTTGGCAGCCATAGTTCCATAGGTAATAATTTGTGCTACTTGACTGCTGCCATATTTATTAATTACGTAATCCATAACGCGACTTCTGCCTTCATCATCAAAATCGATATCAATATCAGGCATACTTACACGATCTGGATTTAAGAAACGCTCAAAAAGTAAATCGTACTTCAACGGATCAATATTGGTAATCCATAAACAATAAGCTACAACAGAACCTGCTGCCGAACCACGACCAGGACCTACTGAAACGTCCATTTTTCTAGCTTCTCGAATAAAATCTTCAACAATTAGGAAATAACCTGGATATCCTGTGTTTTGAATAACGCTTAACTCGAAATCCAAACGCTCGGTTACTTCTTCTGAAAGTTCTTCGCCATAGCGTTTTTTAGCACCTTGATATGTTAAATGACGTAAAAACGCATTCTCTCCACGTTTGCCTTTATCTGTTAAGTCGGCAGCATCTTTAAATTCGTCTGGAATATCAAAGGCAGGTAACAATACATCACGCGCTAACTCATAAGCTTCCACTTTATCAACAACCTCTTGAATATTGCTAATGGCTTCAGGAACATCTTTGAAGAGTTCCTTCATAGCCTCTGATGACTTGAAATAATACTCTTGGTTAGGCATACCATAACGGTAACCACGACCACGACCAATTGGTGTGGCTTGCTTTTCACCATCTTTTACACAGAGTAAAATATCGTGCGCATTGGCATCTTCCTTTTTGGCATAATAGGTATTATTACTGGCAACTAATTTAATATCATGCTTTTTGGAAAATTCAATTAAAACGGGATTCACCCGGTTTTCATCTTCCTGATTATGGCGCATAATCTCAATATATAAATCGTCGCCAAATTCTTGTTTCCACCAAAGCAGTGCTTCTTCGGCCTGGTTTTCGCCAATATTTAAAACTTTACTCGGCACCTCACCATATAAATTTCCGGTAAGGACCATTAAATCTTCTTTATATTGTTGAATAAGTTTTTTATCAATTCTAGGCAAATAGTAAAAACCATCTACAAACGCATGAGATGATAATTTAGCTAAATTATGATAGCCTTTTTTGCTTTTTGCCAATAAGACTATTTGATAACCATTATCTTTTCTGGATTTATCTGTATGATTTTCGCACACAAAAAACTCACAACCTAAAATAGGTTTTATTTCTTGCAACGTTGGCGTTTCTCCGCGATCTTTAGCTTCCTTATTTTTTGCTTGAACACCTCTGTTATGATTACTTACCGCTTTTACAAAATGAAAAGCACCCATCATGTTCGCGTGATCAGTTAATGCAACGGCTGGCATGTTATGTTCGGCAGCAGCTTCAACTAATTTAGGTATACTAATTGTTGACTGTAAAATGGAAAATTGCGAATGGTTATGCAAATGCACAAAATCAACCGCCTTTAATTCCGAAATATTTTCTTTTATTTCTTGAGCTGATAAACCATCGTCTTGGGTTTTTATAATCTGCTCACGAATTTTAGCACTCGCTTGCTTTAAATTAATGTGCTTTAATCCTATCAGTTTTATTTGCTGTGGATTGGCTTTCGAAAACTTTTCAAAATAATCTGGCTGAACATCTAATTGCTCCTTGGCATATTCCTCACGTCTAATTAATTCTAAAAAACAACGTGTCGTTGCTTCCACATCGGCAGTGGCATTGTGCGCTTCTGAAAATGGTTTATTAAATAAAAACTGGTGTAGTTCTGTTAATGTGGGCAACTTGAACTTCCCATAACGACCACCAGGTAATTGACATAAGGTTGCTGTATGTTCCGTACAGGTATCTAAAACAGGTAATTCTTGTAATTTATTTTCTAGATTACCACGTACAAACTCTGCTCCCATTATATTAAGATCAAATTTTACATTCTGACCTACTACAAACTTGGTTTTTTTTAAAGCGTCATTAAATTTCTCTAAAACTTCTAGCAAAGGCAAGCCTTGTTCTTGGGCTAATTCGGTAGAAATACCGTGGATTTTTTCGGCATCATAGGGAATGTTAAAACCTTCTGGCTTTACCAAATAATCTTGATGTTCTATACAATTTCCCATATCGTCATGCAACTGCCAAGCAATTTGAATACATCTTGGCCAATTATCGGTATCGGTAATTGGTGAGTCCCACCGTTTTGGTAAGCCAGTTGTTTCTGTATCGAAAATTAAGTACATAAGTCCCTATTAATCTCCCGAAAAGGGAGAAATTTAGTAATTGATTAAAATTTATTTAAGTGTATAAAATTACGTAGAATTAATCCTCTTTTAAAATGAAGTTATAAACAATTTTACAAAAAAAGCACAACCGTTTCCAGTTGCGCTTTTTGAAGCAATTTTTAGTATATTTTTTTCGTGTTTTTAGGATACTAATTCTTCATGAACTCTTTCCGTATGAATAGCATTTTGAATTGCATTTTTATGCTTAACTAGCAAGGAATCTATACTTGGTGGTAACATTCTGTCTTTAAGAATTTCTTTATATTCATCTAAACTTGCTTTTTCTCCACGAATAGCTTCTTCTAAAATG
>DIAL01000151.1:21325-21746 GCA_002414705.1 Flavobacteriaceae bacterium UBA5079 | reverse complement strand
CACGAATAGCTTCTTCTAAAATGGCTGCCTCATCATTGTTTGTAAATGTTGATTTAAGTGTCATCCAATTTCTATGCATGGTACCTTTAAAACTTCCGGAATCTTCTGGAATTTCTCCATATTGTAGTATTTCTGTTCGGAGTTCTTTAGCAAATTGGCTGCGTTCTGTAGCACGACGCTTAAAGAACATCTTTATATCTGAACTATCTACGTTATTCATAGCGTTGATGTATCCTTTTTCGGCATCATAATTCTTGATTAGTAATTCGTTTAATTTGTTTGAAATTTCTTCTGTGAACTTCATCATGTTGTCTCTGTCATTTAAATTTCAATAGGTTCTTTATAGATGCGTATTGTTTCACATCTACTTTAATATAACAGTTATAATGGCTGAATTCAAGTATATAGGGTAAAACCTTCG
>DIAL01000151.1:20740-21251 GCA_002414705.1 Flavobacteriaceae bacterium UBA5079 | reverse complement strand
TCACATTTTACTGAAAAATCAGTTAGGGTAAAACCTTCCAAACTTTAATAGTTTTTAACAAAAAACGCAGCTAAAGAGCTGCGTTTGTTAAATTTTTTATGAGAATTATCTTACATATTATCTAAATAATCCGGAATACCATCACTATCTGTATCATCGTTAGTCACATCACCATCGCCATCAGCATCTTCATCTATTGTTAGAATACCATCATCATCGTCATCATTATCTAAATAATTTGGAATCATGTCGCCATCTGTATCATCATCCATAACATCACCATTATCGTTAACATCTTCATTTATGGTTAATAGACTGTCACCATCGTCATCATCATCTAGATAATTTGGAAAAGCATCACCATCTGTATTATCGTTCGTTAAGTCGCCATCGCCATTCACATCTTCATTTACAGATAAAATACCATCACCATCATCATCGTTACACATTAAAGAGTCTATTTCCGCCTGAATAGAACCATCGCCATCTATACAAGCGTTTTTCTTATTAA
>DIAL01000151.1:11991-20658 GCA_002414705.1 Flavobacteriaceae bacterium UBA5079 | reverse complement strand
ACAATTTGCTGAATAATCATTAGATGTGGTTGGTGTACTTTCGTATAAAGCTTTAGCTAAATCGGATTGTGCTATAGCATCATCACAAGACATAATATTTGGACCAGCTCCACTAGGAAGTGGTAAATCGAAAAAGATACCTTCACTAAAATTAACTGTTTTTAATCCAGAAAGTGAATAGGCATTAAAATAAAATTCACCCGAAACGGTGTTGTTTGATGCATCATAACGCGAAATAGTTATTAATCCATCAGCTGGATATAAGCTAAAATCTGGATCTGGCTCGTTATTTGTGGAATAGGTAATGTCTTCTAAATCTACAAACTCGGCATAACTTGTATTACCAACTCCTAGTGTATAATTACCAATAGCTAATTCAGCAACATGTAATGTAATAGATTCAAAATTATCGCCTCCTGTTATAATTAATTTCCCCGAATCATCATAACTCGCATTATAAAATAGGGCTTTCCAACGCTCACCATCTTTTTTACCTTGAAGGGCTGGTGTATTGAATTCAATTTCATCACCACAACTAAAAACAGTCACAAAAGCTAGGGCTAAAACAAATAATTTTTTCATAATTCTGTGTATATTCAACTAAAATGAGAACTCAAAAATAGAATAAATATTATAAGAAATAGAATTTTATATAACTATTTAAATTTCAAAAAAATATAGTATATTTGCACCCTTATTAATAATAGAGGTCGCGAACCTCACTAATTAATTTTTATGTCAGTTAAAATCAGATTACAAAGACACGGTAAAAAAGGAAAACCTTATTACTGGATCGTAGCAGCAGATGCTAGATCAAAAAGAGACGGTAAATACCTAGAAAAATTAGGTGCTTACAATCCAAACACAAACCCAGCAACTGTTGAATTAGACGTTGATGGCGCTGTAAAGTGGTTACAGAATGGTGCACAACCAACTGATACCGCTAAAGCTATTTTATCTTATAAAGGTGCTTTATTAAAAAATCACCTAGCTGGTGGTGTTAGTAAAGGTGCTTTAACAGAAGAGCAAGCTGAAGCTAAATTCAACGCTTGGTTAGATGAAAAAGCTGGTAAAGTAGATGCTAAATCACAAGGTTTAGTAAAAGCAAATGAAGAAGCAAAAGCAAAAGCATTAGAAGCTGAAAAAGCAGCTAATGAAGCGCGTATTGCTGCAAATGCACCAGCAGTAGAAGACGTTGTTGAAGAAACAACTGAAGATGCTCCTGTAGCTGAAGCAGATGCTTCAAACGAAGAAGAATAAAAAACGAAATTTTTTATACTTTTGAACCCAGACTTTATAAGTCTGGGTTTTTTTATTACATAAGAGTCTAAAAAGATGCCCACTTTCGTGAGAACAAAAATTAATAGGCTCCATTAAAGGGAAATAAATATGAAAAAAGAGGATTGTTTTTATTTAGGCAAAATAGTATCAAAATACAGTTTTAAAGGAGAATTACTTATAAAACTAGATACAGATGAACCCGATTTATACGAAAATCTGGATGCTATGTTTGTAGATTTACGCAATAATTTGGTGCCATTCTTCGTAGAATCATCCCAACTCCATAAATCCGATTTATTACGAGTTCGTTTTGAGGATGTGGACACCGAAGCCGATGCGGATTCGCTAATAAAATGCGATATCTATTTGCCACTAGATTTATTACCAAAACTAGAAGGTGATAAATTTTACTACCACGAGGTTATCGGGTTTAAAGTAACCGATGTTAATTTTGGATATGTAGGTATTGTAACGTCCATAAACGATTCTACAGCACAAGCACTTTTTGAAATTGATAAAGATGGAACCGAGATTTTAATTCCAATGAATGACGCCTTTATTATAAAAGTTGATAAAACTAATAAGGAAATCATACTCGACACACCTGATGGATTGATTGACCTATATTTAAGCCCATCCTAAATTCTTCCTAGAAGAACTAACTTTTACGCTTATGAATAAGCCATTTAAATTCAAGGAATTCACCGTCAACCAAGATCGCTGTGCTATGAAAATTGGAACAGATGCTGTATTACTTGGCGCATGGACTTCCATAGAATGCAACCCGCTTTCTGTTTTAGATATTGGTGCAGGAACCGGTATTTTAGCGCTTATGTTAGCGCAACGAAGTTCAGCAGAAGTTATAGATGCACTTGAAATTGACGACGAAGCTTTTGAGCAATGCGTTGATAATTTTGAACAATCCGTTTGGGCTGATAGACTATTTTGCTATCATGCGTCATTAGCAGAATTTGTAGATGAAATCGAGGACAAATATGATCTTATTATTTCCAATCCACCTTTCTATTCTGAAAATTATAAAACAGATAATTCGCAACGTGATACGGCTAGATTTCAAGACGCTATGCCTTTCGAGCATCTTCTGGATGGTGTTTCAAAACGTCTTTCTGAAACAGGTGAATTCTCTGTTATTATCCCCTTTCAAGAAGAAGAATCATTTATATCTTTAGCTACAAATTTTAAATTATTCCCAAGCAGATTAACACATATTCAAGGAAATCCCGACTCCGAAATTAAGCGCAGTTTAATTGCTTTTACTAGAACAGAAACAACATTAAAAAAAACGCATCTTATCATTGAAACGGGAAGACATCAATACACAGACGATTATGTGACGCTTACTAAAGATTTTTATTTGAAAATGTAATTTATAATTGCGAACTGCAAACGTTTTCGTTATTTTTACACTTTAATAAAAAAACACTATGAAGCCAGATTTATTTGAAGCTCCAGATTATTACAACCTGGACGAGCTTTTAACAGACGAACATAAATTAGTACGTGATGCTGCTCGTGAATGGGTTAAGCGTGATGTATCTCCTATTATTGAAGACTATGCACAACGTGCTGAATTTCCTAAACAAATTATAGATGGTTTAGCAGAAATTGGTGCTTTTGGACCTTATATTCCAGAGGAATATGGTGGTGCTGGACTGGATCAAATTTCTTACGGACTAATCATGCAAGAAATTGAACGTGGTGATTCTGGTGTAAGAAGTACCGCTTCGGTACAATCGTCTTTAGTTATGTACCCAATTTGGAAATATGGTAACGAAGAGCAACGTAATAAATATTTACCAAAATTAGCATCTGGTGAATGGATGGGTTCTTTTGGATTAACAGAACCTGACCATGGATCTAATCCTGGTGGCATGACTACGAATTTTAAAGACATGGGTGACCATTATCTTTTAAATGGAGCTAAAATGTGGATTTCCAATGCGCCATTTTGTCAAATAGCGGTTGTTTGGGCTAAAAATGAAGAAGGACGTATTCACGGACTTATAGTAGAACGTGGCATGGAAGGATTTTCAACACCTGAAACACATAATAAATGGTCGCTTCGTGCATCTGCTACAGGTGAACTTATTTTTGACAATGTAAAAATCCCTAAAGAAAACTTATTACCAAACAAATCTGGTTTAGGCGCACCACTTGGCTGCCTAGATTCAGCTAGATATGGTATTGCTTGGGGAGCAATTGGTGCAGCTATGGATTGTTATGATACGGCTTTACGCTACAGTAAAGAACGTATGCAGTTTGGAAAACCAATTGGTCAATTCCAATTACAACAAAAAAAATTAGCCGAGATGATTACGGAAATCACGAAAGCCCAATTATTAGCTTGGAGACTTGGTGTGATGCGTGAAAATGGCACGGCAACCTCTGCACAAATATCTATGGCGAAACGTAATAATGTGGATATGGCAATCAATATTGCTAGAGAAGCTAGACAAATGTTAGGTGGTATGGGTATTACGGGTGAATATTCTATTATGCGTCATTCTATGAATTTAGAAAGTGTTATTACCTATGAAGGTACTCACGATATTCATTTACTAATTACTGGAATGGATGTTACGGGTTTAAATGCTTTTAAATAAGCAGCTAAACGACATGTAATTAGCTTCCTCGAACAGAATTTTGCACTAATTTAGATCATAATCATGCTTCTCATAATTGGGAAGCATTTTTTAGCTTTTTTGTTTACATTTACTTTATGTTATCCAGTAAAAAACGTTTAGACAGAGCATTTCAAAAAGCAAAAATCATCAACTTTGATGACAGTTCAAAATTTATACTTTTTAGTGATTGCCATAGAGGTGATAATAGTTTTGCTGATGATTTTGCCAATAACCGAAACGCGTATTTCCATGCATTAAAACATTACTATGCTGAAAATTTCACGTATATAGAATTAGGTGATGGTGATGAACTTTGGGAACACCGAACGTTTAAAACCATTTTTGAAGCACATAAACATGTTTATCTTTTATTAAAAGCATTTCATAAAAACAACCGTTTAGAAATCGTGTTTGGAAATCATGATATGGTTTATAAAGATCCAAATTATGTTAGAAAACATTTATCCACTTATTTTGAGCCTATAACTGGAAAAGAAGAACCGCTTTATCCCGACATTATAATTAACGAAGCTATAATTTTAAAACACACTGAAACGAAACAAAAACTATTTTTAACACACGGTCATCAAGCAGATTGGTGGAATTACACCTTTTGGAAATGGAGTCGGTTTTTGGTTCGGGTGCTTTGGAAACCATTAAATGTTATGGGCATTTCCAATCCAACAAGTCCAGCAAAAAACAGATTGGAACTTATGCGTATTGAAAGACTCATTAAAAACTGGATTATACAAAACAACAACTTGATTACCATTGTTGGTCATACACACAGACCACGATTTCCAGAACCAAAAGATATAGCATTTTTTAACGATGGTTCCTGTGTGTTTCCAAGAAGTATAACTGGTATTGAAATTGAAAATGGAAACATATCATTGGTTAAATGGCATATAGCAACCACAGATGATGGCACACTAAAAGTAGTGCGCGTTTTACTAGAAGGACCGAGAAAGCTAACGGATTATAAAACTATATAGTTTGAAGCTTTAATTAAATTGACAATAGGATTATTATTCTGCTGGAGCTAATTCTACTTTTAAACCTTCTAATTCTTGTGTTATGCGTAATTGGCAACCCAATCGGGAATTATCTTTTACATGAAACGCTTCAGACAACATAGCCTCTTCATCATCCTGCATGTCAGGCAACAAAGTATCACTTAACACATAACATTGGCAACTGGCACACATGGCCATTCCACCACAAATACCTATGGTTCCTTCAGGTGCTAATTCGTAACTACGAACAACTTCCATAAGGTTCATAGCCATATCTGTTGGTGCCTCAATAGTATGAGAAACACCTTCTCTATCTATGATGGTTATATTTACGTCTTGCTCCATATGCTTTTCAAGTCTGTCTGCGTTTTAAAAGATATAATTATTCAAATGCTTTTACTACAGCTTTAGGTGCTTCTTTTCTAGTGCCATCAAAACCATCTACTCCTGCAACGGTTGTGTATTTTAACACATAGCGTTTCCCTGGATTAATTATTTGGTAAGCCGATTGACACATGAGTGTTGCCTCATGAAAACCACATAAAATCAATTTTAATTTACCAGGATATATGTTGACATCTCCAATGGCAAAAATACCTGGAATATTCGTTTGATAATCTAGAGCATTATCAACCTTGATAGCATTTTTTTCAATCTCTAATCCCCAATCGGCTATAGGTCCTAATTTAGGCGAAAGACCGAAAAGTGGAATAAAATGGTCGCATTCTAAACGTATTGGATCTTGATCAGTTGGCGAAACCACAACACCTTCAACACCAGCATCACCATAAATACCAGTCACTTCAGCTGGAGTAATCAGGTTAATTTTTCCAAGGTTTTTTAATTCTTGTACTTTTTCAACAGAATCCAAGTGACCTCTAAATTCATTACGTCTGTGAATTAGTGTTACTTCACTAGCCACATCACTTAAAAAAATACTCCAATCTAATGCAGAATCACCACCACCAGCAATAACCACTTTCTTATTGCGATATAATTCTGGGTCTTTAATCATGTATTCCACACCTTTGTCCTCGTAATCCGCAATGTTATCAATTAGCGGTTTTCGTGGCTCAAAGCTACCTAAACCTCCTGCAATTGCTACAACAGGAGCTTGGTGTTTTGTTCCTTTATTGGTGGTAACAATAAAACTACCATCGTCTTGTTTTTCTATAGTTTCGGCACGCTCTCCTAATGTAAATCCAGGTTCAAATTGTTTACTTTGTTCCAAGAGTTTAAGAGTTAAATCGCCAGCTAAAATTTCTGGATAAGCGGGAATGTCGTAAATAGGTTTTTTAGGATATAATTCGGTACACTGACCACCTGCTTGTGGTAATGCGTCAATAAGGTGACATTTTAATTTTAATAATCCAGCTTCGAAAACGGTAAATAATCCAGTTGGCCCAGCGCCAATAATAAGTATATCTGTTTTGATCATAGTCCTGCCCAATTACTTGGGAAATTCTTTTTATTCAACTTCAGTTTCAATTACAAATTTCTAATAAATAATAAACATGTGTTATGACATTTATCAGGTTACTTGTCTGCTAGTAGCCAACCTAAACTTCTACATTTATAACCTGTTCAATCTGTGGTGCGTATTTTTTAATGGTCATTTCCACACCTGATTTTAAGGTCATTTGGTTAACACTACAACCCACGCAAGCACCTTGTAATTGGACTTTAACGAGTTTATCATCCTCAATAGACAGTAATGAAATATCGCCTCCATCACTTTGTAAAAAGGGACGAATTTCATCTAGTGCTTTTTCTATATTTAATCGTAGTTCTTCTGTGCTCATAGCCTATTTTTTAACAGCTGAACATCCAGCCATGGTGGTAATTTTAATTGCTTCGGTTGGAGGTAAATCATCATTACGTTTTACGACTTCTTCCACGACATTTTGTGTTATTTTTTCAAAGGCCTTTTCCAAAAGTGTTGCCGTTTGCATAGCTGCTGGACGACCTAAATCGCCCGCTTCACGAATGCTTTGAATTAATGGAATTTCGCCTAAAAAACGCACATTTAAATCGGCTGCTAAATTTCTAGCGCCTTCTTGACCAAATATGTAATATTTATTATCTGGTAATTCTTCTGGTGTGAAATACGCCATATTTTCAATAATACCTAAAACAGGCACATTAATACTTTCTTGTTGAAACATAGCTACACCTTTTTTAGCATCAGCTAGAGCTACATTTTGTGGTGTACTAACCACAACAGCACCTGTAATTGGTAAGGATTGCATAATGCTTAAATGAATATCGCCAGTCCCTGGAGGTAGATCGATTAACATAAAATCGAGTTCGCCCCAATGTGCATCAAAAATCATCTGATTTAATGCTTTTGCTGCCATAGGTCCACGCCAAACTACAGCTTGATTTGGTTGCGTAAAAAAGCCGATAGATAATATTTTAACACCGTAATTTTCTACTGGTTTCATTTTAGATTTCCCATCAATAGTAACTGCTAATGGCCTTTCATTTTCCACATCAAACATTATTGGCATAGATGGCCCATAAATATCGGCATCTAAAATACCTACATTGAAACCCATTTTAGCCAAGGTTACAGCTAAATTTGCCGTTACAGTTGACTTCCCAACACCACCTTTTCCAGAAGCTACAGCAATAATATTTTTAATACCAGGAATGGCTTTACCTTTAATAGTGTTTTTTGGAGTTACAGTTGGTGTATCTACCTTCACATTAATGGTGATTTTAGCTTTCTCATAAACCTTTTCATGAATTGCTTTAAGTATTTCTACTTCTGTTTTCTTTTTAGCTTGAAGGCTCGGATTGGCAATAGTAATATCTACAATAACCTCATCACCAAAAGTCATCACGTTTTTTACTGCACCACTAGCTACCATATTTTGTCCTTCACCAGGAACGGTTATAGTTTCGAGTGCGTTTAATATATCTTGTTTTTCTAATTTCATACCACTACTATTTTGTAAAGATAAAACAGCTATTTTATGTGTTTGTAACAATAGTTGCTTTACCGTTTATTGAGAATTATTCTAAACTACAAATATACTGTGAAATGTTTAGAATTTGAAATGCTTTAATTGAAATGATTGATGCTTGGATTTGGATTTGTTATGAAGATTTTTTTAATGGTGTTTTCAGATTTTAGAAAAATTAATAAAGAACTAGAGTTCTTTTATTGGCTCCCAAAAAACGGTCTCAAAATCCTGAATTTGATTTTCTACAACTTTGACACCTTCACTTTCTAAAAGTTGTTGCATCAAGTTGGTACCATCAAAATGATGCTTGCCAGTTAATAACCCTTTTCTGTTAACTACGCGATGTGCTGGAACATCTTTGGTATGAGAGCCATTCATGGCATAGCCTACCATTCTGGCACTACGTGCAGCACCTAAATATTTGGCAATAGCGCCATAACTGGTTACCCGACCATAAGGGATTTGCCTGGCAACTTGATAAACCTTATCATAAAAATTGATAGTTTCAGGTTTCATTATATATCTTTAAGAACATTGATAAGGGTAACAACAGCAACCAATCCTGTTATAAAACCAATAAGATAATTCATGCTTTTTTGTGACGCTATTTTTCGGTCTTTTATTCTATCAAAAAAAATCATGTAAATATACAAAGCCACAAAAGCTCCCAAAGTGGCGCCTGCAACATAGGAGGCAATTCCTGAATTATGAAATTTCAGCAGTCCAAAGGAGGCCAAACTAATAGCCACATAAGCT
>DIAL01000151.1:10205-11844 GCA_002414705.1 Flavobacteriaceae bacterium UBA5079 | reverse complement strand
TAGCCACATAAGCTTGAAACGGAATAGGAAACACATTAATTGCTGATAAAAACATGCCATGAAAGAACCGACTGGTTTTACTTCTGACATCTACATCCTTTTTTTCTTTTTCTGCGCTTTTGGCTATAAATAGAAAATATACACTTATTAACGCAAAAATAAACAGAGCTACAACTCTTAAAATTTCTATAACGTTAGGATGATTAGTTAAATAACGCGCAAAAACTGTTGCAATTAAGGCTTGAAATATAATAACAAAACACGCTCCTAAAGAAAACATAATTCCTCGGGTAGGATTCTCCTTTAAACTTATTTTAGCAGCCGTCATATTCAACAAACCTGGTGGTAAAGTTGCCAAAAAAGTGGTCAGGAAACTAGTAAAGAAAACAAGTGTTATAGTCACTAATTTTTAATTTTAAACCGAATATACGTAATTGGTTTGTTTTGTTCTAAATATTGGCTCTCGTAAAAGGTTTGAATACTAGTTACTTCCTCTGGACTTCCTTCTTGCTTGTACACATTATGATTAGCGTACAAGACTTCATGACCAGCACCATGTAGCAATCCAAGCGTGTAGCCATGCATAAATTCGCTATCGGTTTTTAAATTTACAGCACCATCTGGCTTTAGTATTGTTTTGTAGCGTGCTAAAAATTCGGCGTTTGTCATTCTGTGTTTGGTTCGCTTATATTTTATTTGTGGATCTGGAAAGGTTATCCAAATTTCATCAACTTCATGAGTAGCAAACGCATGATCTATTAATTCTATTTGTGTTCTTAAAAAACCAACATTAGGCATGTTTTCTTCAAGAGCTGTTTTAGCGCCTTTCCAAAAACGCGCACCTTTTATATCAACACCAATAAAATTTTTATTCGGATATTTTTCTGCCAAAGCAGTTGTATATTCACCCTTACCGCAACCTAATTCTAAAACTATTGGATTGTCATTTTTAAAAAAATCGCGGTTCCAATGTCCTTTAAGGTCAAATTTTTTATTTACGAGTTCCTCACGTGTTGGCTGAACAACATTCTTAAAAGTCTCGTTTTCGTTAAAACGTCTTAATTTATTTTTACTTCCCACTATAAATTTAATGATTTACATAAGTTTCGGTAAAATTAAGGAAATATGTGGAAGCACATATATGCTTACCTTTGTTTTTAATGTTAGAAAGCAAAAACATATTAGTTGCACCTTTAAATTGGGGACTTGGTCACGCTACCAGATGCATTCCTATAATTAAAGCTTTAATTCGCCAAAAATTCACTCCTATATTGGCTAGTGATGGCGCTGCTCTACTATTATTACAAAATGAATTTCCAGAACTCACCTGTTTAGAACTCCCTTCTTACAATATAACGTACTCTAAAAAAGGGAAATATTTTAAATATAAACTGCTAAAGGATTCGCCTAAAATTTTAAAAAATATGAAGGTCGAAAAATTAGCAACCAATAAAATAGTAGCGGATTATCAAATTACTGGTATTATTTCAGATAACCGTTTTGGCGTTTATAGCTCTGAAATCCCTTCCGTTTTCATGACGCATCAATTGCAAGTTTTAAGCGGAAATACAACATGGATTAGTACAAAAATTCATAAAAAAATAATTAATAAATTTAGAACAGATTACTACCCAATGTT
>DIAL01000151.1:0-10070 GCA_002414705.1 Flavobacteriaceae bacterium UBA5079 | reverse complement strand
TGTTGGGTTCCAGATGCCAGTGGAATCCATAATTTGAGTGGAAAATTGGGTCATGTGGAAACCCCTTTTTCCAACCTAAAATATATTGGTCCTTTAAGTCGTTTTAGCAAAAAAGTTATTCCTATAAAATATGATATTCTGGTTTTATTATCTGGACCAGAACCACAACGAACTTTTTTAGAAACACGTCTATTTAAGGAATTAATAAACTTTAATGGATCTGTTTTACTTGTAAAAGGGCTTGTTGAAAACGAAATAAAAAAGGAAGTAACAAATGGCATAACGGTTTATAACTATCTTACAAGTTCACTACTTGAAGAGGCTATTAACGAAAGTGCATTAGTCATTTCAAGATCAGGATATACAACTATTATGGATTTGGTAAAACTGGAAAAACAAGCCTTTTTCATTCCCACTCCAGGCCAATTTGAACAAGAATATCTAGCAGAACGGCTACAAGAAAATGGCCTAGTTCCTTACTGTAAACAAGACGATTTTAGTTTAGAAAAACTACAGGTAGCTAAAAATTTTAAAGGGTTAAGCGAGTTAAACTACGAATTGAATTACAACAAATTATTTAGCCTTTTCCATGCTAAATGAAAACTCACTTCCTACATCGGGTTCGCTTTCTATATAAATACGCTCGTCATGCGCTTCAATAATATGTTTTACAATAGACAAACCTAATCCAGAGCCACCTTCTTTTCGTGAACCACTTTTGTCTACTCGGTAAAAGCGTTCGAAAATTCTAGATAAATGTTCTTCAGAAATACCTTCTCCATTGTCCGTAACTCGAACAATGACTTTATTTTTAATTAAGTTTTCAATACTTACTTCAGTAGTCCCCTTTTCTCTACCGTATTTAATGGAGTTTACCACTAAATTAGTTAAGACTTGCTCTATGCGTTCCTTATCAGCATAGACCATAATGGGATTTACATAATCCATATCAAACGTTAACGTGATTTTCTTTTTTGCTGCTTTCATTTCTAACAAATCAAACACACTTTTAACCAGCTCAACAATATCAAAAGCCTCTTTGTTTAAACTTAAATCGCCTACCTCTAGTTTGGTAATCATATCTAAATCTTTAACAATATAAATGAGTCTTTCCACGCCTTTACTGGCACGATGTAAATAACGCTTTGCAATGCGTTTATCGTCAATAGCACCATCTAACAAGGTTAATATATAACCTTGTACAGTAAAAAGTGGTGTCTTTAATTCGTGAGACACGTTTCCTAAAAATTCTTTTCGGTATTCCTCCCGAACTTTTAAGGTTTCAATTTCTAACTTTTTATCTTTAGCATACTTATCAATTTCTTTGGTAAGCGTTGCCATATCTGTAGTAATAGGCTGTTTGGTTAAAGAAGCGGATTCTAGCAGTGTTAAATCGTCATATATTTTTTTTACACGTCTGTATATAAAACGCTCTACACGATATTGAATAATAAGAAATGAAATCAGGCCAAAAAACAGTGCAAACGGAAAAATGAACCACGTCATGGCGTTAAGAACATACAAAAAAACACTCAAAAGGAGTGTTAAGGATATGGTGATGAACAGCGATGTTTTTATCGCAAATTTATACGTCTTTTTTAATTTTTGCATTAATCTACAAACTTATAACCAACACCTTTTACGGTTTTAAAAGAATCGTCGCCAATTTTTTCACGGAGTTTTCTAATGTGTACATCTATGGTACGACCACCTACAATAACTTCATTTCCCCAGACTTTATCTAAAATTTCTTCTCTTTTAAATACTTTTCCAGGTTTGGATGCCAATAAAGATAATAATTCAAATTCTTTTCTAGGCAAAATTAATTCTTCACCATTTAAAATAATTTTATATTCATCTCTATTAATAACCAAATTGCCAATTTTAACAATAGATTCAGAAGAAACATCTTCTTTAAAACGACGCAATAAGGATTTCACTTTACTGATTAAAACTTTCGGCTTTATAGGTTTGGTAATATAATCGTCAGCTCCAGCATCAAATCCAGCAACTTGAGAATAATCTTCACCACGAGCTGTCAAAAACGTTATAACCGTTTCGCTTAAATCTGGTTCTTTACGTAGAAGCTCACAAGCTTCAATGCCATCCATTTCAGGCATCATAACATCCATGATTATAAGATGTGGTTTTATTTTTTTTGCCAATTTTACAGCTTTCAATCCATTTTCGGCAGTAAAAATTTCATATCCTTCAGAAGACAGATTATAACCAACTATTTCTAAAATATCTGGCTCATCATCAACTAGTAATATTTTGATTTCACGTTTTTTCATAAATCAATAGGTATTCTATACTGTAAAGATAAAATTTATAAGCTTGTGTAAACATCTAATTTTGTATAAATAACATTAAGGTAACTTTGGAAATAAATAATCCAACACTTTCAAAAGGTTGGCAGCTATTATTTTCAATTTACAATATTCTTTGAAAAACACCTACCAGAAACAGATTAAACACATCAAAATTAAACGCAATAATCTATAATATTAAGATTAAGGAAGACGCTATTGGCACGACTAGAAAGCTGATTGTTAAATAAGTATTACTCATATTATCTTATTGTAAAAAAGCAATTTATCCTTTAATATTTATAGATAAAAGATGAATTCTACGTATATTTGTTTTTTAATTCTTATACAATAATCAATTATGAAGAAAATTTACTTTTTATTATTAATGGTATTTATCTGTTTTAATTCTTTTTCACAAGGAACTGAAACATTTGAAAACTTTACCGAAACAGGAAGCTCTTATGCAACTGGAACTTTTACTGGAAACGATGGTTCAACTTGGAACTACGTTCAATCCAGAGGAGACCAAAGTATTACAGATAAATCTATAATGCTTGGAAAGGACAGAACTCCACAATCAGAAGTTTTTTCTGGAACTATTTCTGGTGGAATTGGAACAATTAGTTTTAATTATAAAAGAGCATTTTCTACCAATGTTAATCTTAATATTCTTGTAAATGATATTGTTGTCGGGAATGTTGTCACAACAGATGCAACTGTTCAAAATTCTGGAGCTATAACAGTAAATCAGGCTGGTAATGTCGTTATTAAATTTGTTAACTTAAGTGGTGGTGGACAGGTTACTATTGACGATATTACATGGACAGGTCTTTCGACTAGTTGTGGTGTAACATTTGGTACTGCTTCATATACTTGTAATGCTAATACTGTTGGCAACAATAATGATTCAGTAACGATTAATATTCCTTACACAGGTTCTGATGCTGCAATAACTGATGTTACTACAACTTCTGCTGGATCAGTTGGTGGTGATGATCCTGCTACAGTTGCTAATGGAACAATTACTATTTCAGGTTTATCTGAAGGTGATGCTTGGGATATTGCTTTAGTAGGTGGTGATTGCGGCATTATATCTGCTTCTGGCATGGTTGCTTCAGCTGAATGTGACCCAATTCCAACGACTTGTTTTGATTTAAGTAATGGCACTGAACCATTTGAGCTAGTAACTGTAACGTTAAACAGTAGTGGAAATGAATGGACAAATTCTTCAGGGTCATACAATTTAAATGGCTTTTGTGGTGGTGGATGCCAAGAACCAATTGAAGGTTGGTTGGTATTTGGACCTTTAGATATGACAGGTGTTTCTGATTTAGCTTTAGCATTTAATGCAACTGAAGCATTTGGCACTACAGATTTAGTAGTAGCATATTCTAACGCCTATTCAGGATGCCCTTCTGGAACTTCATGGACAACTGCACAAACAATAACTGATGCAGGTGCTATAAATATTGATTTATCAGCTGCAAGTGGAACAAACGTTTTTATTGGTATTCAGTATGCTGATGATGGGACAGATGGCTATTCTAATTGGACTTTAACTAATGTAGCGTTAAATGCTTTTGGTTCTTGCCCAACTTTAGGAGCTAGACCAACGTCTAATTGCGCCGTTTGCGATTTAGCTTTACAGTCTGAAGCTTACGTTTGCTTATCAAATACAGAAGGAACAAACAACGATAGTGTTACCATTGAAATCCCCTACACTGGATCTGAAAATAGCCTTACATCTGTTACGACTTCGTCTGCTGGAATTATTTCAGGAGATGATCCAATGACAATATCTGATGGAACTATTTTAATTACTGGCTTATCAGAAGGAGATGCTTGGGATTTAACATTAAATGGTGGTGATTGTAATGGCACAACAATTTCAGGTACAATTCCTGCTACCGCTTGCGATCCAACATTCTTAATCATTAATGAAATTCAAGCTGATCCAGATGCAACTAATGGTGACGCAAATGGTGATGGAACTGTTAATACAGGTGAAGATGAGTTTATTGAAATATTTAATTCAGGAACAACTCCAATCGACCTAGAAAATTATACAATTTCTGATGCTTCAAGTGTTCGTCACGTATTCCCTAGCGGAACTATTTTAATGCCAAACACTTTCATTACCGTTTTTGGTGGTGGTACTCCAACAGGAATTAGTTATATCTCTCAAATATCTAGTACTGGTAGTTTAGGATTTAATAATAGTGGTGACACAGTTACATTAAAAGATGCTGGCGATATAACAGTTGTTTCTTTAACATACGGAAGCGATGCTGGAGATAACCAATCTATTGGCCGTAATCCAGATTTTACGGGTGAATTCGTAAAACATTCTACTATCTCTTCAAACCCGGTTTTATTTTCACCAGGTGCAAAAAATGACGGTACAACCTTATCAACTGAATCATTCTCTACAACTACTTTTAATGTATATCCAAACCCAACAACAAATGGTTTTATAAACATTACAAGTCCATCTTCTGAAGCTATTTCAGTTAGCGTGTATGATGTATTAGGAAAACAAGTTTTAAACAACAAAACCATTTCTAACAATAGTCTTAATGTTTCTTCATTAAACTCGGGAATGTATATTTTAAGAATATCTCAAAATGGAAATTCTGTTACTAAAAAGTTAGTAATTAAATAATACGCCATTTTAATAATTTTAAAAGCGCTACCAATTGGTAGCGCTTTTTTATTTTACATACTTTTGTCTTCATGATACAACCGTCTGAAATATTTAAAATTAATTCTGCACAAGCATTCGAAAAACAGGCGCTTGAGATTTTTAAATATCAATTTGAAAACAATTCAGTCTATCGTTCTTTTTGCGATTTATTGTATAAAAATCCGAGTGATATTAAACAAATTGAAGATATTCCTTTTTTACCGATTCAGTTCTTTAAATCCCATGATGTTATTAGTTCTAACAGTCCTATTCAAAAAACATTTACAAGCTCGGGAACTACTGGACAAACCACCAGTAGACATCTGGTAACAGATTTATCCATTTATGAAAAAAGCTTTGAAAAAGGGTTTCATACGTTTTACGGAAATGTAGAAGATTATGTAGTACTAGCTTTATTACCTAGTTATTTAGAACGAGAGGGATCCTCATTAATATATATGGCTGATGCGCTCATAAAACAATCCAAACAGCCTGAAAGCGGTTTCTATTTAAACAATTTAGAAGCACTTAAAAATACCTTACTTAAATTAGAAGTAAGAAACAGGAAAGTTTTACTTATTGGTGTTTCTTTTGCATTACTAGATTTAGTGGAATATTATCCATTCCAATTGAAAAATACCATCATTATGGAAACAGGTGGTATGAAAGGTAGACGTAAAGAATTAATCCGAAATGAACTTCACAACATTCTAAAAAAAGGATTCGGTGTTTCTGAAATACATAGTGAATATGGCATGACTGAACTTTTAAGTCAAGCCTATTCCAATGGAAACGGCATTTTTAATTGTCCGCCTTGGATGCATGTTTTAACACGTGATACGGAAGATGCCTTAACAATTCAAAAATCTGGAAAAACGGGTGGATTAAACGTAATAGATTTAGCTAATATAAATTCCTGTTCCTTTATTGCGACACAAGATTTAGGAAAAATTCATGAAGATGGCTCTTTTGAAATTATCGGTAGATTCGATAATTCGGATATTCGTGGCTGTAATTTAATGGCTTTGTAAGGAACCGATACTTTTTACGACCAAAATAGCGCTATGAAAAAGAAAGATTTTTTTTTAATTGGTTGATTAGAAAATGAAACGTCCCGAATTACTTCGGGACGTTTCTATTTTATAACAGATATATTTATCCTACAAAACCTTTATAATGTAAGTGTTTTTCTTTCCTTTATTAATTATGATATAATGGTTATTGATTAAATCATCATTTGAAAGTATATAACTCTCACTAACTTTTTCTTTATTTACTGAAACAGAATTTTCTTTTAACGCACGTCTGGCTTCACCATTAGAGGCTAAAAAATTTGTTTGCGCAGCTAAAGCGCCAATCATATCTATACCGTTATCAAAATCTGGTCTTGAAATTTCAGCTTGAGGAACACCTTCAAATACATCTAAAAACGTTTTTTCGTCCAAGGTTTTAATATCAGTTTTAAACGATTTACTAAAGAGAATATTTGATGCTTTTTCAGCATTTTCAAAATCTGCTTTAGAGTGAACAAATACAGTTACCTCTTCAGCTAAACGTTTTTGAAGCAAACGCAAATGTGGTTCGTCTTGATGCGTTTTAATTAAGGTATCAATCGTATTTTTATCTAAAAACGTAAATATTTTGATATATTTTTCGGCATCTTCATCCGATGTATTTAACCAAAATTGGTAAAACTTATAAACTGAAGTCTTATCCGTATCTAACCAAATATTACCACCTTCACTTTTACCAAATTTAGAACCATCAGCTTTTGTTATTAGAGGACAGGTCATAGCATACGCTTTCGCTTCCTCTCCAACATTCATGCGCCTTACCAGTTCGGTTCCAGTAGTAATATTTCCCCATTGGTCACTTCCGCCCATTTGCAATACACAATTATGGTGTTTATACAAGTGGTAAAAATCGTAACCTTGAATTAATTGGTAGGTAAATTCTGTAAAAGACATCCCAACGTTGCCGTCATCTCCAGATAATCGTTTTTTAACGGAATCCTTCGCCATCATGTAGTTTACGGTAATACGTTTACCAACATCTCTAGCAAAATCAATGAATGAAAAATCTTTCATCCAATCGTAATTATTCACTAAAACGGGTGCGTTTTCTGCTTTAGAGTCGAAATTTAAAAAACGAGACAAAACAGATTTAATTCCAGCCACATTATGGTTTAATGTCGCTTCATCTAACAGATTACGCTCATCACTTTTTCCTGAAGGATCACCAATCATACCCGTAGCACCACCAACTAAAGCAATTGGCTTATGACCTGCTTTTTCAAGATGCACCAACAATATAATAGGAACTAAACTCCCAATATGAAGCGAATCCGATGTAGGATCAAAGCCAATATAAGCGGTTGTCATTTCTTTAGAAAGTTGTTCTTCAGTTCCAGGCATGATATCATGTACCATTCCGCGCCATCTTAATTCATCAACAAATGCATTTGCCATTTCGTATACTAATAAAATTAAATAAGCGCAAAGATAAAAATCAATACATAAACCATTGCGCTTTCTGGATAATTCTTTATTTTGTATGTATGATATTAGTTACAGGAGGAACTGGATTAGTCGGTTCGCATTTATTATACCAACTAATGGTTAACGACAAACCCGTTAGAGCCATTTACAGAACAGAAGCGAAACAAGAAATTGTAAAGCGCGTATTCTCATATTATTCGGATGATTATCTAAATCTTTTCAATAAAATTGAATGGATAGAAGCTGATTTATTGGATATTCCACAACTCACAGAAGCATTTAAAGGTATAGAGTATGTTTACCATGCAGCAGCATTTGTTTCATTTGCACCTAATGATTACCATAAACTTCGGAAAACTAATATTGAAGGCACCACAAACATTGTCAACTTATGTATTAGCAAGCAAGTTAAAAAACTTTGTTATGTAAGTAGTATTGCAACAATTAGTGATCCTGAAAACAATAAATATATAACAGAAGAAACACATTGGAATGCAGAAAAAGATAATAGCGTATATGCCATTACAAAATATGGTGCCGAAATTGAAGTCTGGCGTGGAACTCAAGAAGGCTTAAATGCTGTTATTTTAAATCCTGGCGTTATTATTGGATCTGGCATTTGGAATCATGGAAGTGGCTTTATTTTCAAACAAGTATTTAATGGACTTTCGTATTATACAAATGGACATATTCCTTGTGTAGCTGTAACTGATGTCGTAAAAAGTATGATAACACTTTTAGAGGAAGAAATTAAAAGTGAACGCTATATTCTAGTTGCTGAACATTTACCTTACAAAACATTTTTAAATCTCATTGCGAATAATCTTGATGTAAAACCACCACATATTGAAGCAAAAACATGGCTTTTAAGTTTGGCTTGGCGATTAGACTGGCTAAGACATAAACTAACAGGCAAACCAAGAAAACTTGTTAAGCAGATAGTTAAGTCTACACAAAGTGAAACGATTTATGATAATTCAAAAATAAAAAAGGACTTAAATTTTCAATTTTCACCTATTGAAAACCACATAAAGAAAGTTGCAAAAAACTTCCTCAAGGACAATGCAACTACTTAACCTTTCTAGATTTTTTTCTAATTGAATCTGTGCTACTTTTTTTAACCTCGGTAGTTTTAACATTTACTGTTTTAGTATCCAATTCCTCAACCTCTATTTGATACAGAGATTTCAAACTTTTCAAACTATCCTCAACACGTTTTAAAATAGCCTCATAATTTTCTGTTTTGTAGGCGTAATAATTATTACTATTTAAAAATTGTAAACTATCAATTTTATGCGTTTTGTAAACATATTCCTCTGGCGAGATACCATTATTTTGCAAGGTCATTTTATTGACACCTTTTGCAGAAGACAACACGGCCAAATCAACCAGAATGGCAACCATATCCTTTTCAGGGATTAGATTATCTGGCTTTTTGGGTTTTCCAAATTCACTACAACCAAATACCAAAACCAGCAAAAGACAATATATTATAACTTTTTTCATCTGTTGAAAGTTAGACGTTTTGCTGCTTTTTCTGCACTAAATTTATTATGTTCAAAAACTAACTTACCATTTAAAACGGTGTGTGTAACACGCGATTTAAAAGTTGCACCTTCAAAAGGAGACCAACCACATTTGTATAAAATATTATCTTTTTTAACGGTCCATGGATTATTGATATCGACAATGACCAAATCCGCAAAATAGCCTTCTTTTATGTAACCACGTTTTTCAACTTGAAAAAGTATGGCTGGATTATGGCACATTTTCTCAACAATTTTAGGAATTGTTATCTTTCCCTGATGATGGGTTTCCAACATAGCCACCAAAGCATGCTGAACTAAAGGTCCACCAGATGGCGCATTAGTATAAACATTGTTCTTTTCTTCTAGAGTGTGTGGCGCATGGTCTGTTGCAATAACATCTATCCTACCATCTAGTAATGCTTTCCAGAGTCCATCACGATCTTTAGCCGTTTTTACAGCTGGATTCCATTTAATATGTGATCCTTTTTTTTCATAATCCGCATCACTAAACCATAAATGATGAATACACACTTCCGATGTGATTTTTTTATCTTTTAAAGGAATTCTGTTTGTAAACAAAGCCGTTTCTTTAGCCGTGGACAAATGAAACACATGTAAACGCGCTCCTGTTTTTTTGGCTAATTCAATAGCTTTTGAGGAGGATATATAGCATGCTTCTTCACTTCTAATAATGGGATGAAATTTCATGGGAATGTCGTCACCATACTTATCCGTATAGGTTTTTAAGTTGGTTTTTATAGTGTCTTCATCTTCACAATGTACCGAAATAACCATATCAGTACTGGCAAATATTTTCTCTAAAACAGCTGGATCATCCACTAACATATTTCCGGTTGAAGAGCCTAAAAACAATTTCAAACCAGCAACCTCTTTTGGGTTAACTTTTAAAATTTCGTCTAAATTATCATTTGTTCCACCGAACATAAATGAATAATTCGCGTACGATTTTTTTTCAGCAATATCAAATTTTTCATTCAGCTTTTCAACGGTTGTTGTTTGCGGATTGGTGTTTGGCATTTCAATAAAA
>DIAL01000103.1:24120-24779 GCA_002414705.1 Flavobacteriaceae bacterium UBA5079 | reverse complement strand
AAGCCTTACGTGATATTGGTTTAGGGAGTTTGGCTGATGAAGGTTTAAAAGTTTTAAATCGTGCCGCTGAAGATGCCGTAGGAACAGCAACACCCATTTTTATAAATGCTGTGAAAGGCATCACTTTTAACGATGCCAAATCTATTTTATTAGGAAATGATGATGCTGCCACGCGTTATTTAGCTGGCAGGACAGAATCGGAATTATATTCGGAATTTCAACCTATTATTAATAACTCCTTTAAAAAAGTTGGTGCAGATCAAATTTGGTCTAATTTGATTACACGTTATAATAGCATTCCATTTACTTCCAATGTGAATCCAGATTTAACAGATTATGTTACGGAAGAAGCCTTAAAAGGCGTTTACAAAATGATTGCAGTTGAGGAGAAAGATATTCGTACCAAATACAGCTCTAGAACAACAGATGTGTTAAGAAAAGTATTTGCTTTACAAGATTAACTATTTGATAACAAATACATAACACACAAAATAAGCTGTAATTTTATCTTTGTCTAGATCTAAAAAAATTACATCCATTTACTTTGGATTTCAGAGTTAGTTAGTTTAAAAATCGGTTTGTTTTCAAATCGGTTTTTTTTTGATAATTATTTCTAATTTTAATTTGTTGTATTCCAATATTTTAAATATATTTAAAAT
>DIAL01000103.1:9831-24037 GCA_002414705.1 Flavobacteriaceae bacterium UBA5079 | reverse complement strand
TATTTTAAATATATTTAAAATATTAATAGCAAAAAAATGGAAAATCTCTTAAAACTTAAACAGTCCCAATCAAAACTGCAATCACGCTATAAAGAACTTGTTGAACAAGCGTACAATTTAAGGCAAACGGATTCTGCTCAAAGTGATATTTCTGAATTTAAAGCTATTAAACTTCTAAATAAATTAAACCGTTTAAAGTATTTAAATAGAGAAAATTCTCAAAAAACTATTTCTTCTTAATTTCAGAATAAATTCAGCTTTTATTAGGCTAAAAAGCACAAAACAACCCTATCCACCTGTAATACAAACCATTAATGTTAATTTTTCAGTTATTTCAGAAAAGATTAATATTATTTCCATTTGTTTTTTAAAAGCACCCTTTTAAACTATTATTATTTTATCATTTATTAAGTTGTTGATTTTTAGGCGCTAACTCCAGTTTTGGTATTTTAATATCGTATATACCACAAAGTAACTATAATTTTACTTAAATTTATTATTAAGTAAGCTTCTGAAAAGATTACATATTTTAAGGATATTCATTTAGTATGCCAAATTATATACCCAACTACAGTTTTGTAAATAGATTTTTTTTCTCTTTTAAGTTTACAGCTCTTGCTACCATAATAGCATCGTTTATAAACATCTACTTTTGGCTATCTGGTAATATTAATAACATATTTACTGGCTACACAATTAACCCAGATGCAACCATGAAAATAATAACTAGTATTAGTTTTATTTTACTAGCATCTATTTATTTTACAAACAACAAGACTTTAATTAAAAGCCTAATTGCTTTTGGCCTGATTATTCAGTGCATACAATTTTTACTCACTTTTTTTAATATTTACACATCAGATTATTGGGCTTTGAGCTCACCAATAACTTTGGTACTCTTCTGTCTTGCTTTTATGTCTTTTTACTTTATAAAAGTTAAAATAAACAAGACCTCTTTTTTAATAGTCAATGGATTTTTATATGTGCTATCTAATTTTGCCGTTTTTCTATATTTATTAAATGTAGATAGAGTAAATGCCATTATAGGTTTTGAAACCTTAAGTTGGAATACATCTATTTTGTTTTTCATGAATTCTATTTCGCTATTTGAATTAAAACTTGTAAAAAGAATAGACACGTTAAAATTCAGGAATATAGGTATAAATGAATCTCATCCTTATAAATACTACCCGTTCTTCTTTCTAATGCCCATATTATTTATAACTGGCATATCTGTATTGTACCAAATTAATCTGTTAACCGTTATTGAAAGTGCATTCATTATTATTCTATTTCTAAACACATCTTCATTTATAAACATGTTTTTGTATTCTTATAATTTTATAAAATACTACATAGAAATAAATGAAAAATCAAATCAGTTACAAATAAAAAATCATGAGCTTTCTAAATTAAATGAAAAGTTAACGTCTTTAAATAAAACTATAAGCAAGAAAAAAGCTTATTTAGAAGATTTTGCCACAATAACATCTCATAGCTTAAGAGAACCTATAGTTGCATTAGTCGAATTAAAAAAAGTAACAGATTGCATCCCGTTAAAGGAAGAGTTCCCTAAAGAAGAGCTGAATAACATGTATATGGCTTCAATTCAAAGGTTAAATCAAGGTATAAATTCGCTAATTAATTATCATAAATTTATTAAAACCGAAGACCTAATTCACAAAGCAGAAACAACAGTATCAAAAAGTATCAAAGACACTTACAAAAGTTTAGAAAACTTAAAACCAGACGACACCACTTTAAATATTGACATAACATCTGACCAACTATTTCCTAAAATTTATATTAATAATATTTTTGAAAACTTATTTACCAATTCATTTAAATTTAAAAATAAAACTGAGGCGCTTAACATTCAAATAACTTGTTACAAAACAAAAAATGCGTACAATATTTTTTACAAAGACAACGGAATTGGTATTAACTTAAAAGAACACAAGAACGATGTTTTTAAAAAAGGAAAAAGATTTCATTATCAAAGTAACTCTTCCAATGGTTATGGTTTGTTTTTTGTTAAATTGTATGTTAATAAGCTAAACGGTAAAATTGCTGTTTTTAGTGAGGTTGACAAAGGAACTGCATTTAGAATAATAATTAAAAAATAGATGAATAAGATAGCTGTTATTGACGACAATATGATTTTCAGAAAAGTCACTAAAATGCACATAAAAAAAACAGGCTTTTTAGAAGAGAACATTTTAGTGTTTAAAAACGGAAAAGAAATCTACGATTTTATTAAAAATAATATTAAAAATATTGATTTTTTACCAAAAACACTTTTTCTAGATTTAAACATGCCTATTATGGATGGATGGGATTTCCTGAAACGTTTACAAGAAATTAAGCAGGAATGCGCCTACAATCCTAATATTTATGTTTTAACATCTTCTGTTGATGATAAAGACTATAAAGAAGCTATGGAGAAATTCCATGTAAAAGGGTATTTAGTTAAACCCATAAACACTGATGTTTTAAGTAAAATAATCCAACTTTAAGCAAATTATTCTGAAGTCAAAACAGTACGATGCCACGTTTTAAAATAATCAAAAGCGAACAAAAGCCTACTACCATACCACGAAAACATTTCGCCATCCACTAAAAGTATTTTGGCGTTTGGAAATTGTGGTTGAAGATTATTTTTGTGAGCATCTTTAAAAGGAAATGGTTCGCTGGACAAAAACACAAATTCAACTTCTGGATATATTGTATCTATTAAAATTTCAGGGTAGCGCGACTCCTTTTCAAAAGCATTTTTGAAATTATTCAGTGAAAGCATATACTGCACAAACGTATCATTTGCCGCCACCATCCAAGGATCTTTCCATATAAAATAAGCCACTTCCCAATTAGGTTGTGTTTTTATGAACGCTTCAAAATCCGTTTTAGCATTTGTTATTTTTGAAATAAGCACCTTAGCTTCTTTTGAACAATTAAAAACTGCTCCATACATGGTAATTAATTCTAAACAATCTTCAACGGAATTTATATCACTTATATGAACCGTTGCTATTGCTTCTAATTCCGAAATCATTTCCTGTGTGTTTTCTTCTTTATTACACAGAATTATATCCGGATTTAAATTGTGAATTTTATCATAATGCACCTGTTTTGTACCACCAACAACAGCAGCATTTGTTATAATATAATTTGGATGCACGCAAAATTTGGTGACACCAACCAGTGATGACTCCAAACCTAAATCGCAAATTAATTCGGTAATACTAGGAACGAGGCACACAATACGTTTTGGCGTATTTGGAATAACGAGATGTCTTTGAAGCTGATCCTTAATCTGCATGCTTTAAAATGCTTGCCATTTCCAATTGCATCTCTTGGGCTTTTTGAGCAGCTGCTTCTGCAAAATCCGATTTATCAGAGGCATAAATAATACCACGAGACGAATTAATTAATAAGCCCACATTTTCAGCCAATCCGTATTTACAAACATCTTGAAGATTGCCACCTTGCGCTCCAACACCAGGAACGAGCAAAAAACTGTTTGGTATAATTTTTCTGATTTCTGAAAAATATTCTGCTTTAGTCGCACCAACAACATACATCAAGTTTTCAGCATTCTCCCAAGTTTTTGAAGTTTCTAAAACCTGCTTATATAATTCTTTTCCATCAACCTGTTTCGTTTGAAAATCGAAAGCGCCTTGATTGGACGTTAAAGCTAATAAAATGGTGTGTTTGTTTTTGAAAACTAAAAATGGTTCAACTGAATCTTTTCCCATATAAGGCGCAACAGTAACACTATCAAACGCTAAATCTTCAAAAAAAGCTTTGGCATACATACTACTCGTGTTTCCAATATCACCACGTTTGGCATCTGCAATGGTAAAAATATCCGGATGCTTTTCGTTTAGATAGTTAATTGTTTTTTCTAGTGCCTGCCAACCTTTTATGCCATAGGCTTCATAAAAAGCCGTGTTCGGTTTATAAGCCACGCATAAATGATGTGTAGCATCAATAATGGCTTTATTGAATGCAAAAATAGGATCGTCCTCGTCTAATAAATGTTGTGGGATTTTATTTAAATCCACATCCAATCCAATACATAAAAAGGATTGTTTTTTTTTAATTTGTTCGGTAAGTTGTTGTGTTGTCATGCTACAAAAAAGCCTCTAAAATAGAGGCTCTAAAAGTTAAATATGTTCATCACTAGCCTTCAATTTTTCAGTGTTGTCAGCTAACATTAATTCATCTATAATTCTTTGAATATCACCATTTACAATATTAGATAAATCGTAAAGGGTTAATCCAATTCTATGATCGGTTACACGACCTTGTGAATAGTTATAAGTTCTAATTTTCGCACTTCTATCACCAGATGTTACCATGGTACCTCTTAAGGCAGAATCCTCTTCCATTTTCTTGGCTAATTCCATATCATATAAACGGGAACGCAATACTTTAAAAGCTTTTTCCTTATTTTTATGTTGGGATTTCTGATCCTGACATTGCGCTACTAATCCTGTTGGAATATGCGTTAAACGCACAGCCGAATAGGTTGTATTTACCGACTGACCACCAGGACCTGATGAACAGAAAAAATCAACACGCACATCTTTCGGGTTAATTTCCACATCAAACTCTTCAGCTTCCGGAAACACCATAACGGTTGCAGCACTGGTATGTACACGACCTTGGGTTTCTGTTTGCGGAACGCGTTGCACACGGTGAACACCTGCTTCAAATTTTAAAGTTCCATATACGTCGTCACCAGTGACTTCAAACTGAATTTCCTTAAAACCGCCGTTGGTACCTTCGCTATAATCTACAGTATCTACTTTCCAGCCTTTGCTCTCGCAATATTTAGAATACATACGAAACAAATCGCCAGCAAAAATACTAGCTTCGTCACCACCAGTTCCTGCTCGTAATTCTACAACCGCATTTTTGGAATCTTGCGGATCCTTCGGAATCAACATAAATTTAATTTCATCCTCTAATTTCGGAATCCCTTCTTTGGCTTCTTCATATTGCATTTTGGCCATTTCTACCATTTCTGGATCACTGCCATCGTCCAATATTTCTTGAGCTTCTTTTAGGTTATTGGTAAGCTCTAAATAGACTTCACGCTTATCCATTAACAGCCTTAAATCCTTGTATTCTTTATTTAAAGCTACATAACGTTTTTGATCTGTCATAATATCTGGTTGAATGATTAAATCACTCACCTCATCAAAACGTTGCTTTATAATTTGTAATTTATCTAACATCTTCTTCCTTGAATTGTTCCACAAAAATACGATAATTTATGAATTGGAATATGTTATCTGAATGTCTTTAAAAATATTTAAACTATTTTTTCGTTTTTAGATTATGATACACCGTTTTGGAGCCATATTATTATTTTACAAACCCTACCTAATTTGGTCGTTTGGTGTGACTATTTTATTACTTTCTCTTGGATCCGATTTAGCTGTTATCTGCGTTGTTAAATTATTTTTAACGGGATTTTTATGGTATTTTTTATCAGAAACAACCGCTAAACGCAAACTCCTTTTTTATAAGAATTTAGGCATATCATCTTTTAAACTTTTCGGTATTATTTATTTAATTGATATCTTTATAACTAGCCTCTTTTATAAGCTAATTGGCGTTTATATATGATTTTAGAATTAGATAATGTTGAACTGTATTTTAAGGAAAAACGCATTCTTAATGGCATTTATCTCAAAGCACAAACAGGTGAAGTTACCGGAATATTGGGTAGTAACGGCTGCGGAAAAAGCTGCATTCTGAATATTATTTTTGGCACGCTTGAACCAAAATACAAGTTAATCCGGTTGGATAGTAAACCCGTTTTAAAACCCTTATATGTAACCAAACGCATTCATTTTCTGCCACAACTTCCTATTGCTCCCAACAACTTAAAACTAAAAACAGCATTTAAATTATTTCAAGTGAATTGGAATGAATTTGTGTCTCATTTTGAAACTTTTTCTATCTATAAAAATTTTAAATTCCGTCAGCTTTCTGGAGGTGAACGTCGGGTTGTGGAAACGTACATGCTTTTAAAAAGTCCGACTGAAATTGTGCTTTTAGACGAACCGTTTTCGCATGTAGCACCTTTGTATATCGAAAAAATAAAAGAACTCATTTCTGAAGAAAAACACCGAAAAATCATCATTATTACCGATCACTTATACCGAGATATTATTGAAACCAGCGATCATTTATATTTGATAAAAGATGGCCATTCAAAATTAATAACGGATTTAAAAGCGTTAGAAGATTATAAATATATTAGTCAGGATATGTTGTAATGATTGATTTCCCGATACAAATTTCATGTTTCAAATAAATAATAATAATAATAATAATAAAAAACGCTACCTCTTTAGAAATAGCGTTTCTTCATTTTTATAAACTCTTATGTTTTACCCACATTTAGAAGAGCCACAATCTTTACAAGTCAGGCAACCTTCTTGGTAAATTAAATTTTCAGATTCACAGTTTGAACATCTATGCCCTTTGGCTTTTGTACCATCGGCAACGTAACGCTTTAACGCACGACCAACACCATTTTTCCATGTATTAATAGACTCCGTATCTAATTGCAAACTATTAATTAATTCCACAATATTATCAATTGGCATTCCATGTCGTAACGTACTAGAAATTAACTTCGCATAGTTCCAATATTCGGGATTAAATTTATGTGATAAGCCTTCAATAGTAGTTTTGTAGCCACGTTTGTTTTCATATTGAAAATCGTAACGAGACGTCCCATCTTCATTTCTGCTTTTCATAATGACGCCATTTTCTGCCCACCGTGGAATTAAAATACCATCTTCATCATCTGCCAATCCAGTAAAAATCTCGTACGGTTTTCCATCAATTAAACCGATAAAAGCAATCCATTTTTCTTTTTTATTCTGAAAACGAACCACATCAGCCTCCAAAACTTCTGGACGTTTTACAGGGAAATTTGTTAAGGTTTCAGCTTGACTTTCTTCCTTTTTCTCGTCGTTTGAAATAAGTACTCCAGAGCGAGATCCATCACGATAAACAGTAACACCTTTACAACCAACTTCCCATGCTTTCAGGTATAAATCGCCTACCAATTCTTCAGTTACATCGTTTGGTAAATTGATAGTTACACTAATAGAATGATCTACCCATTTTTGCACAGCACCCTGCATAGTAACTTTACTTAACCAATCAACATCATTGGATGTTGCTTTGTAATAAGGTGATTCTTTAATAAGCACATCTAATTCTTCTTGTGTGAAATTTTTAGAAGAATCAATCCCATTAACTTCCATCCATTGCTTAAAACGGTGATGAAATACGACATATTCTTCCCAAGAATCTCCAACCTCATCTACGAAATCTACACGCACATGTTTATCATTTGGATTTACTTTACGTCTACGCTTGTAAACTGGCATGAAAACAGGCTCAATACCGGAAGATGTTTGCGTCATTAAACTGGTAGTTCCTGTAGGTGCAATGGTTAACAAAGCAATATTACGACGACCATACTCCAACATATCGAAATATAATTTTTCATCTGCTTCTTTTAAGCGAAGTATAAACGGGTTGTTTTTCTCGCGTTCTGAATCGAAAATAGCAAAAGCACCACGTTCTTTAGCCGCCATAACAGATGCACGATACGTTTCTATAGCTAATGTTTTATGAACTTCAACAGAAAATGCATTTCCAGTTTCACTACCATATTGAATACCTAAAGCCGCTAGCATATCACCTTCGGCAGTAATGCCAATACCAGTTCTTCTACCCTCTTCAGCTTTTTTCTGAATATTTACCCACAAGTTACGTTCTGTAGCTTTAATCTCTGCTTGTTCTGGATCTGCATCTATTTTTTCTAAAATAGCATCTATTTTTTCTAATTCTAAATCGATAACATCATCCATAATTCGCTGTGCAACAACCACGTGCTTTTTAAATAACTCGAAATTAAATGACGCATGTTTTGTAAACGGATTTTCAACATAGGATAATAAGTTGATAGCCAACAAACGACACGAGTCATAAGGGCATAATGGAATTTCGCCACATGGATTTGTAGACACTGTTTTATACCCTAAATCTGCATAACAATCGGGAACGGATTCATTAATAATGGTATCCCAAAACAGAATTCCAGGTTCAGCAGATTTCCACGCATTGTGGACAATTTTCTTCCAAATACCGTTGGCATCTATTGTTTTAGAAACTTTTGGATTGCTACTAAATATAGGATACGTTTGTGTGTAATTACCATTATTTTTAACAGCTTTCATAAATGCATCATCAATACGAACCGACACGTTTGCACCAGTTACTTTACCTTGCTCTAATTTAGCATCAATAAAATCCTCTGAATCTGGATGATTTATTGAAACCGATAACATTAAAGCACCACGACGACCATCTTGAGCAACCTCACGCGTGGAATTAGAATAACGCTCCATAAACGGCACAATACCTGTGGATGTTAAGGCTGAATTTTTAACAGGAGAACCTTTTGGGCGAATATGTGATAAATCATGACCAACACCTCCACGACGTTTCATTAATTGTACTTGTTCCTGATCTATTTTCATAATTCCTCCATAAGAATCTGAATCGCCATCATTACCAATTACAAAACAATTAGATAAGGAACCCGTTTGGTATGGATTTCCAATTCCAGCCATAGGACTTCCTTGTGGCACGATATATTTAAAGTCTTTTATTAAATCGAAAATCTCTTGTTCAGACATTGGATTTGGATAACGTGCTTCTACTCGTGCAATTTCTTTAGCAATACGCGAATGCATATCGTTAGGTGTTAATTCGTAGATATTTCCTTGAGAATCCTTTAAGGCATATTTATTAATCCATACTCGCGCAGCAAGATCATCGCCTTTGAAGTATTTTACAGAAGCATCAAAAGCTTCTTCTTGTGTGTATGTTTTTGGTTTTGTAAGGGTTTTGGTTTGTGTTGGCATGGATTATATTGTTTAAAATTTTATAGCTTTTTACGAATTGTAAATAACGTAAAAATTTTAAACTTAATTCGAAATAAAAATCATGAAGTTTACAAGAAAAACATGTAATTATTTGATAATCAGGAACAAAATTACTTATCAACATAAAAAAGTTAACAAATAATTATTTTTTTTTAAAATTCATAAACAACACCTACTCCTAATAATTGTTTCCATTGAACACGAGCACCTAACCCAACAAACTCTGTTTCATCGGTTTCCGTATTCACAACTTCCTCTTGAACTTTAACATCGTTATCATATCTTAAGTGTGAACCCAAAGTGGCACGAACGAAATTATTTACTCTAAAATCGAAAACAATTTCCCAATCGATATCAACATTTCCAAAATCGTTAATATAATCCGTATAAAAACTCATTAGATTCCGAATGGCAACATTTTCAAAAAGTTCTGTTTCGTAAGCACTGGTTAGCAACACACCTAGTTCTTTTCTAACGCGTTCGCCAGACCGAATTAGGTTTCCATCTGCATCATATTCTGCTGGCAAAACACCAAAAGATCCAGCATCAGACAATGCTTCGTCAAAAACAAATGTTGTTTTAAGCGTTAAAGGAGAAAAATACATGGAAAATTTATCAATATTCTTACCATATTCAACACCACCTCCTAAAAACAAATAACCAGGTGCCATAAATTTTGAAATCTCGTTAGATGTGTTTGGATAGTTGTAACCATTGGCAAATTGGGTTTTAAAATTGAAGCGTGCTGAATAATACCAATTGGTTCGCTTATTTTTTCGGAAACCTAAACTAGAACGGATTTCGAGTAAATCGTCTGTTTTTCTAAACTCCTGCTCTTCTTGTTTATTAAGTCCATAGCGAGCCAATAAATTACTATCCCAAATAAAATTACGGTATTCATAACGCAACACACTATTCAGTCCAATTAACGCGGAAATAGAGTTACTACCACCTGAATTCCAGTTAACAAAAGCCACCTCATTAATATCCAATCCAGCTGTATTGGTATTTGTCCAAACAGGAATATTTGGGTTAGTTGCTGGCTTAAAGTAAAGCGAATCTGGTTGCGCACTTACTAATTGAACTAGTAAAATAAAAATAATAAAGAAACTTCTATGCATGGAAATACCCTTTTGGAAGAATTATAGTTTATTGATATATAAACTCCCCAAATTCACTTTTTATTGTTAATTTTTTTTCGGAAGCAGCTTCCACGCGACCAACTATTTTAGCATCAACATTATAGAATTTTGAAATTTCTATAATAGCATCTGCAACTTTTGAATCTACATACAACTCCATCCGATGACCACAATTAAAGACTTGATACATTTCCTTCCAATCTGTTTTAGATTGTTCTTGTATTAACTTAAACAAAGGAGGTACTGGAAATAAATTATCTTTTATAATATGAAGATTATCAATAAAATGCAAAATTTTAGTTTGCGCTCCTCCACTACAATGCACCATTCCATGAATGGTTTCACTTGTATATTTATCTAAAATAGCCTTAATAATTGGCGCATAGGTTCGCGTTGGAGATAACACCAATTTCCCAGCGTCTATAGGAGAATTTGGCACATTATCTGTTAATTTCATAGCTCCAGAATACACCAAATCACTAGGAACGGCTGCATCAAAACTCTCCGGATATTTTTTGGCTAAATAGTTATGGAACACATCATGTCTTGCAGATGTTAGTCCGTTACTTCCCATGCCTCCATTATAACTTTTTTCGTAGGTTGCCTGACCAAAAGATTCAAGGCCCACAATAACATCGCCAGGTTTTATGTTTGCATTATTAATAACATCTTTGCGTTTCATGCGTGCAGTTACAGTAGAATCGACAATAATGGTTCGCACCAAATCGCCAACATCAGCAGTTTCTCCACCTGTAGAATGAATAGTAACACCAAAGGACTTTAAATCGGCAATTAGTTCTTCTGTACCATTAATAATAGCCGAAAGTACTTCACCAGGAATATTATTTTTATTTCGACCAATGGTAGACGATAGCATAATATTATCAGTTGCACCTACACACAATAAGTCGTCAATATTCATAATTAACGCATCTTGCGCAATCCCCTTCCAAACAGACAAATCACCCGTTTCTTTCCAATACATATATGCCAATGAGGATTTTGTACCAGCACCATCTGCGTGCATGATTAGGCAATAGTTAGAATCGTTTGTTAAATAATCAGGAACTATTTTACAGAAAGCTTTTGGAAACAAGCCTTTATCTATATTTTTAATAGCGTTGTGAACATCTTCTTTTGAGGCAGAAACACCTCTTTGCGCATATCGTTTACTTACTTCTTGACTCATATCATGGTATTGAGCCACAAAAATAAGAATTGTTATTTATTAATCAGTAGGAATTGGATTAGATTTAATAATAGTTGGCACAGCGTTTAATAATTTAGCTTTTTTCTTTTCACCACCGAAATGGATATTCACACCACAAGCTATTCGCCAATAGGTATCATCAGCATCACCATAAATTCTATCATCTAGCTCATCTGTAAAAGCTTGATTATATTCACCAAAAATTCTAAAACTTAAACCTTCATAAACTACATAATCCAAACCAATACCACCTTGTACTTTAGGATCTACTGCTTCAAAATAATTAGAGGCATTTATACCGCTACCAAGAAAAATATACGGCGAAAAACGATTATGTGGAAAAACTAAAGCTTCGACATTCAAATCGAAAGACATAAAGCCGTTATTGAATAAATCCTTATAAACTAAATTAAACTTATTAAAGTTTAGATTCACATTAAGGTGAGGAATAATTGACTTTTTATAACCAACACCCATATATATACCAAATTCAGGATTGGAATAATCGCCATTCATAATAGCTGTACCTAACATTGTAGAGACAGCATGCGTTCCACGATAATCATAAAAATCTGTTTTTGGCCATGGGCTTTCTTGAACAGTATTTGAATTATTTTGAGCTAAACTATTAGTCGTATTTAAAAACACTACTGGAACTAATAAACCAATAAACCACTTTACTTGGATTAAAAATGGCCATTTTTTAGAAAGGATTCTCATTATCTGCTTTTTAACAAGTCAGCAATATAATAAATATCCTATAAGAACACTGCAACAGACTGAAATTTAAGGTCATAAAAAAACCATATCTAAATTTTAAAGTATTTTTTTTTAAATCCTTTAAAATTTAAATATGGTAGTTTCAACAACTAGGCTGACAAAATATTACCCTAATGTTGTTGGTATTTCTTCTTGACTAACAACCTCTTGTTGTGACGTATTGTCTTCTAGAGAATCTTTAGCCTGAGAAAAAATCAGGGTAGCAGCCATAAGCATAAGAACACTTATAATAAGCCTTTTCATAAAGTAGTATGTAATGATTAATAGCATATCAAAAATACGATTTATTTACAAAGATTTGATTGGAAAATTATATTTTCGTTGACTTACAAATTATATCAGATAAAATACATAATTGAGGCATCATACTATGAAAAACGCCCTACAAAAGCAGGGCGTTTAATCTTAATTTACAGATGTTTATTGTTATTTGGTAAACAATAATTCTCTGTATTTAGTGAGTGGCCAAAGCTCATCATCCACTAACAATTCTAATTTATCACAATGGTATCTTATGTCATCAAAAAGCGGCTTTACTTTAAAGCAATACGCTTCAGCTTTTTTATCAATTTCCTCGATTACATTCGCTAATTTACGCTCATTAATCATTAATGTAACGTTGGAATTAATAGCTGCAATGTGTTCTGAAATCTCTTCAATTAAATGCAATTGCTCTTGACCGAACTTTTTAAAATCATCACCATAAATATCTTTTAAGCCTTTTACATTCTTGATCAATATATTTTGGTAACGTACGGCAACTGGCACAATATGATTTCTGGCAATATCACCCAACACACGACCTTCAATTTGAATACGAAGCACATAGTCTTCCATTTCAATTTCGTAGCGCGCTTCAGATTCTATACGATTCATAACCCCTAAATCCTCAAAAAGTTTAATTGTTTTTTCAGATATTTTAGCTTTTAAAGCTTCTGGAGTGGTCTTATTATTACTTAAACCACGTTTTTTAGCTTCTATTTCCCAAGCTTCACCATAACCATTCCCTTCGAATAAAATATTTTGAGAATGTTTAATATATTCACGTAACACATTAAAAATAGCTTCATCCTTTTTAAGGTTTTTCTCACTAATCAAGGCATCCACTTCTACTTTAAAATCTATTAACTGTCTAGCCATTATAGTATTTAAAACGGTCATTGGATTAGCGCAATTGGCTTTAGAACCTACTGCTCTAAACTCAAATTTATTTCCAGTAAAAGCGAAAGGAGACGTTCTATTTCTGTCTGTATTATCTAATAATATTTCAGGTATTTTACCAACTACGTTCAGTTTTAAATCGGTTTTCTCTTCTGGAGATAATTTACCATTCGTTACATTTTGTAACTCGTTTAATACATTGGTTAATTGCTCACCAATAAAAACGGAAACAATTGCAGGAGGCGCTTCATTTGCACCTAAACGATGATCGTTACTAGCAGAAGCTATAGCAGCACGTATTAATTCTTCATTATCATAAACCGCTTTAATTGCATTAATGAAAAACGTTAGAAACTGTAAGTTGCTCATTGGTGTTTTCCCTGGTCCAAATAAATTAATACCTGTATCAGTGGTTAAACTCCAGTTGTTATGTTTTCCTGAACCGTTAACACCTTTATATGGTTTTTCATGAAAAAGCACTTTAAAATGATGACGCTCACCTACTTTATCCATTAAGTCCATTAATAAGGAATTATGATCTACTGCTAAATTGGCTTCATCATAAACTGGCGCTAACTCAAATTGATTAGGCGCCACCTCATTATGTCTTGTTTTTACAGGAATACCTAATAACATACATTCTGTTTCCAGGTCACGCATAAATTGCATAGCACGTCTTGGAATGGTTCCGAAATAGTGATCGTCTAACTGCTGACCTTTAGCTGGCGAATGCCCAAGCATAGTACGACCCGTTAAAACAATATCAGGTCTAGAAGCAGCTAAAGCACTATCTACTAAAAAGTATTCTTGCTCCCAACCAAGAGACGCATTAACTTTCTTTACATTTTTATCAAAATATTTACAAACATCAACTGCAGCAGAATCTACCGCTTGCAGCGCTCTTAATAAAGGTGTTTTATAATCTA
>DIAL01000103.1:8943-9657 GCA_002414705.1 Flavobacteriaceae bacterium UBA5079 | reverse complement strand
AATAAAGGTGTTTTATAATCTAAAGCCTCACCAGTATAAGCAACAAAAACAGTAGGAATACATAAAGTAGTACCATAAATAAAGGCTGGAGATGTTGGATCCCAAGCCGTATAACCACGCGCTTCAAAGGTGTTTCTAATTCCACCATTTGGAAAACTAGAGGCATCTGGTTCTTGTTGAACTAACTGCCCACCGCCAAATTTTTCAATAGCACGACCATTTCCAATAGGCTCAAAAAAAGCATCATGCTTTTCAGCTGTAGCACCTGTTAATGGCTGAAACCAGTGCGTATAATGTGTAGCACCTTTTGAAATAGCCCACTCCTTCATACCTGTTGAAATATGATCAGCTACATAACGATCAATTTTAGAACCGTTTTTAGTTGCATCCATCACGCTAACAAAAGCTTCTTTAGTCAGGTATTGTCGCATCGTGTCTTCATTAAACACATTGGCACCGAAAATAGCCGAACGACGTTCGTTTTCTTCAATTTTAATAGGCTTACGATTTAACGTTTCCTTAATGGCATAAAATCTTAACGTTGACATGTTTATAGTTTTTATAAATAATTATGTTACAAAAGTAAACTATTTTTTTAAAAACAAACATAGACCCCTATTTTTTTTAGGGTTAAAACTGAAATTAATTGACTTTTAATCAAAGACACCCTATTAAATACCACCCATAAAAGCCAAATACACGAAAAGAATATAA
>DIAL01000103.1:6795-8724 GCA_002414705.1 Flavobacteriaceae bacterium UBA5079 | reverse complement strand
AACCAAGCATCCAAAAGATATCCTGACCTAATATATTTGGATTATTAACAGGAATTGGATGTATCATAGCTGTTAAGCCTAACACAGAAGAAATATTAAAGATATTAGAGCCAATTAAATTCCCTAATGAAATAGCTTTTTCTTTTTTTAATGCGGCAATAACAGATGCTGCCAACTCTGGAACACTGGTTCCAATAGCTACCATAGTTACAGAAATAACACGCTCACTCACACCCATACTAAACGCCATATCTTTAGCGCCAACTACTAACCATTCACTACCAAAGTATAAAGCCACTGCACCAATAAGCAACCAAATAGTGAGTTTAAAATTAGATGTTTGCTGCAAGGTTTCATCTACTTCTTCCGCATCAATTTCTAAATTACTCGCTTTTTTAGAACGACTTATTAATATGTATAAGAAGACTATTAAAGAAATCATTAACGCTAAACCTTCTTTAAAGTCTAGTATAGATCCACTTTTCAACATGAAATATAATGCCATTGAGAGTAGCATCATCATGGGCCAATTCAATTTATAGAAATCTTTATCAATTGTTAATGGTGAAATAAAAGCGGTAATTCCTAACACGAGTCCAATGTTAGCTATGTTGGAACCAATAACGTTACCGAGGGCTATATCTGGAGATCCATCTAAAGCAGCTTGCAAACTAACAAGTAATTCGGGAGCAGATGTAGCGAAAGACACAACCGTCATACCTATTACTAATTTTGAAATATTAAATTTAAAGGAAAGGGCTACCGAAGACCGAACCAAAAACTCACCACCTACAACTAATAACACTAAACCTAATAGCATCCAAACTATACTCATTTCGCCTTTACTTTAAACAGTTAACTTTTACTGATATATTGAAATGCGAAGATAGTATTTCCTGTGATTTTATATTAAAAACTATAAAATTCGTTAAACAACTATGTTTTCAGTTGTATAACTATAAAAATAGTTATACATTTGAATTTACTAAAAATGCATTTCCATTATTGTGGAAATTAAAATACACTTTAGATGCAAAAACTAACAAATAAAGAAGAAGAAATAATGCATATTTTATGGACGCTTAAAAAAGCTTTTGTAAAGGATGTGTTAGCTAAAATAGAAACAGAAAAACCGCATTACAACACACTTTCCACTATTATTAGAAACCTAGAAGAAAAGGGCTATGTTAGTTATAAAGCGTATGGAAAAACACATGAGTATTTCCCTACTGTAACTAAAGAGCAATACAAGAAAAAATTTATGAATACAGCTATTGACAACTATTTTAATAGCTCTTATAAAAACGTCGTTTCCTTTTTTGCTAAGGAAGAAAAAATAAGTGTCGCAGAATTGAAAGAAATAATTGCTTTAATTGAAAAAGATAAATAATCATGGAATATCTACTAAAAGCTTCTGCCATATTAGCTCTATTTTATTTTAGTTATAAATGGTTTTTACAACGGGAAACCTTCTTTAATTCTAACCGTTGGTTTTTATTAATTGGACAAATTTCAGCTTTAATTTTACCTTTAATTATCATTCCAAATTATATTGAAGTTGCACCACAAAATTTCAATCCTTTGCTAGTTTCAAACATGCCAATTACGGAACAAATTGTTACTGAAAGCTATACTTTAGAAAGCATATTGTTCTGGATTTACAGTTTAGGTGTTTTGTTTTTCTTCGGAAAATTTATGGTTCATTTTCTGTCTTTAGTGAAATTGATTACAGGGAAATCGTCAAAAAAAATTGATGGGATTCGGTATATTGAAACAGAAGATACATTAGCACCATTTTCATTCTTTAATTGGGTTGTTTATAATCCAAACGCTTTTAAAAATGACGAACTGCAACTAATACTAAATCATGAGCGCGTTCATGTAAAACAATGGCATTCAGTTGATGTTATTTTCACGCAACTTACCTGT
>DIAL01000103.1:0-6663 GCA_002414705.1 Flavobacteriaceae bacterium UBA5079 | reverse complement strand
CCTGTATCGTATTTTGGTTTAATCCAATTACTTGGTTTTACAAAAAAGCACTTCAGCAAAATTTAGAATTTATTGCAGATAATCATACACAGTCGGAAACCGATTGTAAACAAAGCTATCAACGTCTTTTATTAAAGGCAAGCATACCAAATCATCAATTGGTGATGGCAAATAATTTTTATAATTCATTAATCAAAAAACGAATCGTTATGTTACACACATCAAAATCAAACACATTAAAAACTTGGAAATACGCTTTAGTTATTCCTGCTTTAGCCTTATTCCTAATGAGTTTTAACACTAAAGACATTTATATAACAACGTCTTCTTTTCAAACGAATAATTCTTCAGAAATCTTTATGGTTACTGAAACCTCCACGCGTGCTGAACTCGATAAAATTGAGTCCTACTTTTCTAATAAAAGCATGAAATTGAAGTTTAGTGATATTTCCAGAAACACAGATAAAACCATTCGGGAAATCACCATCAAAACCAAACATGAAGCAGGAACCAAATATTCAAAAAGGGTAACCGTTAAAAATGATAATCAAGAAACTATTAAGCCTTTTTCATTAACGCTAACAGAAAACAAGGAAGATATTTTATTTCAATTTTCAGATGATGAAACAACACTGGTTAGCAAAGACCGAATCACCTTTGGAAAAACGGCTACAACACGATTAGGAACAGAAAAAATAATTCAGGAAGATAATGAAATAGGTAAAAATCCGCTCTACATAATAAACGGAAAACAATATAAAAAAGGAGACCTAAAACATAAAGATTATACTATTTCTGAAAGTATAACAGTCATCAATAAAACAGAAGGTTTAAAACTTTATGGTGAAGCTGGAAAAGATGGTGTTATAATTTTTGAAGGAATAACCACTTTTAAAGCAAAGGATTCCAAAGCTCTTATTATTCTAAACGATAAAGAAATTACACTAAAAGAAATGAATCAAATTGATACAAATACCATTATTAAAACGGATGTTATTACAGATAAAAATTTACTTAAAGAGTATGGTGACAAAGGTAAGAATGGTGTAATTATTATTTCAACGGGAGAAACAGACACCAAACTTATGGAAATTCCTGAAACGGTATTAATAATCATTAACGGAGTAGAATCTACCAAGAATGACATGCAAGCCATTAATCCAAATAATATTGAAAATGTTAATGTTTTAAAACCAGAAATGGCTAAATCACTATATGGTGAGAAAGGTAAGGATGGTGCGATAATCGTTACGACCAAAATTCGGAAATGAGCAGATTAAATTTGTTCATTAAAAAAGCCCAAACAATAACAGTTTGGGCTTTTTTAATTTCAATTAATTACATTCTAATTAATAATAATTTTTTTGACACTCATTTTACCTTCAGTAGCAATTTGCAACATATACATACCACTGGACAGATTTAAATCTATATACGAATTAGTTATTATTTGTGTAAATAATTTGCGACCATCAACAGAATAAACCGTTGCATTAGCAGCACTATTAAGACCTTTAATATACACACGTCCTGAAGTTGGATTTGGATATATTGAAATTGTATCTAACAAGTTTTCGTCTACACTTAAAGACTGAACCCATACTTCACCCATATTATCTCCCCAAATATATTCTATTAATTCAGGTTGATCTATAAATGGGTTTCTGTTAAATTGCCAATCATAAATAACGTTGTTTCTATTTATTTCAAAATCGTCTGGTGGATCATTTCTGTGCCACTCTAAAAGCGTTTGCAAGTCGCCAAACTGACCAACATTACCATCGGGAAAACCATTAACAATTTCTAATCCATTGTAGCGCACTGCCAAATAAAACACACCTCTAGCAACATCGCCTTTAAAACCTCCTAATGTACCATCTGGACCGTTATATTCGCCATAAAACTGATTGTTTCTACTACTATTTTCAGGACCATCTACAGCGCGTAAACCGTGTGCGTCAGAATTTCCATGACGTAAGGAATCGGCTTTCGTTGCCCAAAAAACATCTTTTCCATCTGCTATTTCATCTTCTTCAATACTAAAATATCCAGCACGAGAACGTGGGAATGTATGCTCCCTATTCCATTTGCCGATACTACTAGATGTTAATTGAAAATCTAATTTAGCACGTCCTTGTTCTAAATAAACCAACCAAACTTCGTTGCTGTTTTCAGGATTCTGATCCGCTTCTTTTAAAATATCAATCACATCTGTATATGTTTGAGCACGCACAACAGATGGATTTGCAATAATATCCTGTAAGGCTTGTTTCAATTCGTCGTCAGCTAAATTATCTAAACTATTATAATAACCGTTAGGCTGTGTACTGGTAACATTTCCGAAAGTAGGATTTATAGGTGTACCAAAATTAGCAACCGTAAAATCATCATCAATTGCACGTAATTTTATAAAATTATTAAATGGAATATAAGGAGATGGTAAGTTTACAAATTTAATGACAGGTTCTTCATCTCCTTCATCGTCTGCATCATTAATAATTGTAATAGTTGTTGAAACGGTATTTTGTCCATTTGGGATTGTAACGGTTGTATTTCCGCTGAAATCACTGGTATCAAATCCGCCATTGTTCAAAGAAAAAGAAAACGTCGCATCTGCTTGAACATTGGTTTGCGAAGTAAATGTTACAAGTATATCATCACCTTCTTGATATTGTTCCGCATCTGTAGAAATAGCAATACTATTAAAAATTATTCCGCTACCATCATTTAAAGCACGAGGTGTTGGTGTTGTTGAGGTGTATGTACCATCATTATTACGTTGAATGGAATTGGTATTATTTCCTGATCCTTCATTAATTTGCTCAATATCGGCAAAATTAGGATCAGCACTAAAAATAGCAATCATATCTGTATCATCAGAATCTGACGTATCATAAATGAGCACATCAATTAAGTTATCAATAGTTGCAACGGTTTCTTCAGGGAAATCGAAATCGCTGGCTTGGTAAACAGCAACAGCATCTGCTCCATTTTGAATGGTATTAGCTAAAATCAACAACTGCGGAAACGGTGTAACTGTATCGCTTCCTATTAATAATAAGCTGTTTTCGTCGGTTGCGTAACCATCTAAATCAACAGTAAAATAGCTAGAATTATTACCAGAACTAGAACCATTAAAAAACACGACTACATAACCGTCTAGGTTAAAATTTGGTGTATCTGATTTTAGTTCTAAAAATTCCTGATCATCAATACCTGGCGTATCACAATCGAGTTCGTTTATAACTATTTGACTAAAGGATTGAAAGCCAATAAAAAACAGTAAAATGGTAAGTAAATTAATTTTCATATGAAGGGGTTTTTGCAAATGTAAGGAACTACTTTAGGATAAATTATTTTATAGATTATTAAATCCTTAAATTTAACATTTAGTACTAAAATTGAATCAAATAATAGTTTTAGCAGACATATGAGAAAGCAAATCTTTAAGTTATTAGCAAAAATAAACAAAGTCATATTACCTAGTTATACAAAACGAGGCTTGGATTTGAGCAAAGCCAGTAAATTCCAAATGGCTATTTTTGGCTGGAAATTATATGTCACAAAAAATGCTTTAGATTAATTGACATTTTATTTGGCATATAATATAAAAACAAATATATTTGCACCCACAAAAAAGGCCTCGTGGCGCAACTGAATAGCGCACTTGATTACGGCTCAAGAGGTTACTGGTTTGAATCCAGTCGAGGTCACTACTAAAATCTTTGATTCCCTTATATATAGGGAATTGAAGATTTTTTTTTATATTATTGTGACAGATTTGTGACAAAAACAACGATAATATTTTCCTTATGTCAAAATATAAAATAAATTATTCATTCCCAATAGATTTGTTTTTTTCTTTTGAAAATAAAAAATACAATAATTTTAAACAGCTTTGGAATGACATAAAAATACATTCAAAACCCAAAACAGGCTCCAAAGACACAGTTGCTGAAGCTGTAGCAGAACTCACTGACTCAAATTTAGATTTTGATTTGAACAGTCGGAAAATGACTGCAAAACAGAAAGAAGAAAAAATTAAAGACATAGAAAATAAAACTAAAAATGTTGTTTACTTACTAAATAAGAGAAAACGGAAATTAACCAAGGAAGACCTACTTTATTATATTTCAACAAATAATTCAATCAATTTAATTTATTATTTCACATTAAATTATATTCGAATATGCAATTCGGATATCGATTTAATAAATAAAGACGATTTAAAAGACAGTCTTGATAAATTTAATGATATTGATAAGTTCCTTTCAATTGTAAATACAAGAATCAAATTTTCAGTTATTAATTCTCAAATTGAAAAAATCGAAAAAAATACAGATGTCGCTAATTTTAATAAATCTAAATTAATAACCGATTTAATTGAAATTTTACACAAAAACACATTTTTAGAACTCGCAGAAGCCGTATATTCCTCAAAGGATAAAACGCATCATAGCTATTTTAGTTTTAGGAAATATGAAGATAATTTTAAAATAGGACTACTAATATCCAGTATCGATTCTAATGTTTACGATAGAGAAAAATTATCTACCTTGTTTAAAGCTAAAGATAAAGAAGAAATTTCAATAAAAATTGACGAACTAAAGCATTTCGACAGAAAGAGAAATAGAGAGTTAATGGTTTTTAATGCAATTACAAATTCCATAGAGTTTATCCCCTCACTTTCACAACATAAAAAATCCAAAATACTTCTACCCATTCTAAAGCACATTCAAATTCCCATTTTTTACAATGAAAAATCTATTTTGGAAAACAGAAACCTCACCGACTTTTTTAGGTACTTCAGAAAAAACATAAAAAAACAAGAGTGAAAAAATTTTAACTATTCTAAAAAGCGGGTGATTTTTTATTTTTAAAAAAATAAAATCACCCGCTTTTTTGTGTTCTAAATCGATTTTGTTTGTGATTATCAAATAAATTTGCCTTATAAATTAATCGATATGGATAGAGCAGAAATAAAATACATAAAAAAAAATGCAACGTGGGTAACAAGGCGAAAAGCTGCAAAACTGACAACCCTCACAGAAAGAACCATTGATAGATACATAAAAAATGGTAGGGTTTATGCAAAAAAATTAGGTTCTCAAAGAGTTATTATTGCCAAAGAATCACTTTCGTCAGATATAATAAACTCACCAAAGCCACTTTTCATATAGAATTAACCAGTTTATATCGGAAGCTATATCCATAACGACTATATAACTCATTAACTAAACTTAAAACCATGCAAAACAATCATAAAACATCATTTTCGGAGTCATACAAAAGAAATTATAAGTTTAAATATAAAACACCTATTTCAGAAGGCCACAAACCTATTATTAATGACCCTAAAGAACCCAAATTCGACTATTTACTTGTTGATGAGACAAGTGGTAATAAAATTAAATTTAATGATGTGGATTATATAAAACGAAAACGAAATAAAATGATTGATAACTTTTTCAATGTTTATAATGAAAAGAAATACACTTTAATAGAAAGCTCTTTTCCAGATACTAAAAGCTTCCCTTTAAATTTAGTTATTCAAGGTATTAAACAAAAATGCATAAATACTTTGTTTTCAGTTCTAGGCTATATATGGATAATAGATGTTGGTGATAATAACAAAAGACATTTTCATTTGGTATTAGCTTATGAAAAAATAGATGTTAAAAACCAAAGTCTGCCAAAATTCTTAAAATACAAGTTTAAAAAAAATAAAATATATAGCAGTTTTATCAATAATCCCGATGCATTTAAAACATATCTCAAAAAAAAGAAAGTTTATGAAAGAGGTTTCCGTAAAAGAACTTATAACAAATCAATCAAGTATAAAACAATTATATAACCAAAACACTTTAAAGCGTTTTAAAACAATTTTAAACAATTAGCAATATGGAAAACTTAATAAAAAGATGCCCTTATGATGGTAAAAAATTTATTCCTAAAAGAAGTAATCAAATTTTCTCATGTGATAAAAACAGAATTGCATTTCATAATAAAAAGTATAAAAACTTGAGGCAAAAATTAAATAAGATTAATAACCTACTCTTTAATAACTACATGATAATAAAAAAAATCATCAATGATAAAAATGAAATACAAGTCAATGATAATTTTTTAAGAGGTCAAGGATATAATTTTAAATATCTCACGCATATCGTAACAAATAACACCAATTCATTTTATGGGCTCTATGAATATGCATTTTACAAAGTAAATAATAATGAAACTAAATTTTTTTTATATGAAAACAATTGATTTAAACAGATTTCACATCATTCATAATGATGTATTTCCAATAAGAAATGATGAAATCATAGCAGAATTAAAAACAGAACGCATTATAACAATAATATTTGGGGTAGCAACTATTGGTCTAGCCATTGCTGCTATAATATTAAATGAAAACAATAAAAACAAAAACAATGAGAAAGAAGTACAATTTAGTTAACGAAACAAAAAAAGAAATGCTAAACGATTTATATGAAAGTAAAGCTTTTAAAATAGCAAAATATGGAGTGATTGCTTTAGTAGGCATTTATGGTCTTGGCTTTGTTTTTAAAATATTTGCCTTTACTAATACAAATTTCAAACTTTTAAAAAACAGTTTTAAACAATAACAATAATAGGCTACACTTTAAATTGTGAGAACAC
>DIAL01000004.1:9266-9491 GCA_002414705.1 Flavobacteriaceae bacterium UBA5079 | reverse complement strand
CATCTTTCAGTTACATTCTTTTGCATATCAGCCTCAGCATCAATAAACATTTGAGTCATTTCTTTTTTAAATTTAGCTTTCTCATCTTTAGTATGAACAAACTTATCAATAATTTCAGACATTTTATCTGCAATATTTCCTCCTAATTTTCCAAATATTTTATTTAATATATTATTCATAGTTATAAATTTTTATATTCTTCTGTTGCATCAAAACTTGGACAAG
>DIAL01000004.1:6133-8984 GCA_002414705.1 Flavobacteriaceae bacterium UBA5079 | reverse complement strand
TTTATCAGTTCTTGTGTCTTCATTATTTACCATTTCTCTATCCATACCACCTATGTAACATATACCAATACTATTACTGTTATGTCCTTTAGTATGTGCACCTGATATTTCAATAGATCTTCCATATTCCATAGATCCATCTAATGCTATTATATAATGATAACCAATATCACTCCACCCATTTCCTTTAACGTGCCAATCTCTAATTACTTCTGCACTAAAATCTTTTCCTCTTGGTGTTGCTGAACAATGAATTATAATTTTACTTATTTTTCTCATAATTGTTTAATTAAGTTCAAAAATAAAGACGCAGATTTTTCTGCGTCTTTATTTTTATAATTAATACAGAAAATTATTTTTTTTTGTTGTCATTTCTTCTAGCTTTATCTAATAAGTACCATTTTTGAGCAGTATATCCCACAGTCAAAATTCCAAGTACTATCTTTAAAGCCATCTCTAAATGAGAAAATGAAACAACAAGATAAGTTGCGTTTAATAAATACATTTTTATATCTGACATAAACGTTTTCATTAAGACATTGCTATACATTGAACTCCTGCTGTAGTGTTTGTCGCAAACACTCTTTTACATTGTACAGGAAGATATTCTCCAACTTTAAAATTCTTAAATATTATATCTTGATTATTTACGGTAAGTACTCTAATATCTACATATCTTGGATCAGCTACTCCAACACCAGGTGCTACTGGATCAGTAGGTTGAATATCTTGTGTTATTGCTGTACTACTTCCTACATAAATAAGGAATCCATCGTGAGAAGATGTGCCTAAGTCTGCAGCATCTTGACTGTATACTGTATAAACATTTGTGCTTACAGCAAATGCAGCAGGTACTTGTAATTGACAATCATCAATAATGTCATCAATTTCTGCTATAGAATTAGTAGTTTCATTTACAATTATATCTCCAATTTTAACTTTATATCGTTGAACAAATCCTTGATTATAAATTGTATAAGCCTCACCAACTACAAAAATTGAAGCTTTTGTTTGTATTGTAGTTTCATCTACAACAGAATCAATACTTGTACTAGTGTTATCTGTTGTATTTAATATAAAATTCTTTGCAACTACTGGTGGATAATAACTTGGAGTTCCACCTGGACCTCCTGATAAAAATTTTGCTGATGAATCTACAGGTCGTTCTGCGGATACAATTGAATCAAATGTGCCATTTGCACCAACTGCTGCAATACTGATATCTGTTAAAGTAGTTCCTGTAATGGTAGCAATTCCAGATGCCACCCTTGAAGATGTTAATGGAATATTTAATGTGTCACTATTAGCTACATTAACACCTGTTAGTGTATTAATGTTAATTTTTGGGTATGCCATTTTTGTTTTTTAGAGGTTAAAAATCTCGTTTATTTTTTATTTACTATTTTTATAAGGAAACATTCTATTTAATGTATCCTGGCGTTTATTGCATCCACAACCACCTTTGGTTACTTTGTCAACTATTGCTTTTACTCCTGTTTTTTTAAATACTTTTGCTAAGTCATCACCTAGACCAACTGATTGAGTTTTCATTTGATTATTTTTTACAACTACATATTTGATTAGGACAATTTTCAACTTTAAAAATAAATTTTGCTACAAAAGAATTCCAATTACATTGAAATCTACACCAAAGTGCTTGTACCATATATCCTAATTTTACTAAAAATTTCCCCATATTATGAGTTATAAATGTTTTTTATTTTTTTATAAGGAATGTGTTGAGTAGTTTGTGGTTTACTAACTGTTCTCGTATCTTTAATTTCCTTTTCTTTGACTACATTTTTAATTACTTTCTTTTTAGCCATTGTAATTTGATTTGATTAATATTACTTATTTTTTTTCTTTTTTCTTACCTGCTGCTGCCATAGCAGCAAATTTTGTTTTGCCGTATTTTTTTCTGCCTATATAAGCAGCTAATCCACCGCCTAACTTTGCAGCTAGTGTGCTAAACTTACTCATTATTTACTAATAACTGAAGAAAGGTGAGCTCCAACATTTTTAACGTGATCAGGATGCTTGTGTCTGTAAGACATATCTGAATCTGCTCCATAAGCGTGACCATACATTTTTTTTGACATACCTTTTGACTCATCTCTACGTGATTTCATAGATTGAGATTTCTTTCCGTTTCTACTACCTAATGACTCATTAAGTCTTGAATTGTAACCTTGTTTTTTCATAATTATTATTTTTTGTATTATTAATACATTTTTTTACCCATAGCTTTTTCATCTCCGTAACCTGGATTGTTTTTTACTTTTCCTCCATTCATTTTAGCAAAGGAGTGAGCTTGAGCTTTCCCTACTGCATTATAAGGAAATTGTCTTTTTTTGCCGCCTGGCATCATTACTGTTGGCATAATTTTTATTTTTAATTAATAATACAAATATACTAATATTTTCCTTGTCTATTTTTAGGGGAACTTTTAGTTGATCCTCCTTTACCAGACCACAGTTTTTTACAAGACCAATATCTAGCAGTTAATTTTGACTTAGCTGTTCCACATTTATGACGTGCCTTAAATGAACGTCTTGCAGCTGCTGAATAATTATGTCCATATCCTTTTGCTCCAAAGTGAATAAGTTTTTCTTGACCACCTTGACAGGCTTTAACCATTTTCTTTTTACCTGCTCTATCAGATCGCATAACTTTATTACACGACATTGTTGATTTATTTGCCATAAGATCACTTTTTTGTTTTCTTTTTACGAACACAATTAGGAACTTTTTTTCCTCCTTTAGTTTTTAATCCATATGCTATAAACCCTTTCCAACAAGGATTTTTCATTTTTTTTGCCATTTATTTCTTTTTATGAGAATAACCTTTTTT
>DIAL01000004.1:2992-5951 GCA_002414705.1 Flavobacteriaceae bacterium UBA5079 | reverse complement strand
TATGTATTTTAAATTTTGCCATAGTTTAATTTTAAGTTGTTCTTCTTACTCGTATATATTGTCCTAAAGAAATAACTGGTTTTTTAACCAATGCTTGTTTTCTTTTTTCTAATCGTGTTTCAGTCTTAGTAATCATTATCCTGAAAATCTTGTTCTACCTCTTCCTTCTTGTCTTTTTGTTATTCTATTAATCTTTGTAGTTATTCTGTTTTGCTTTTTTAGACTTTTTATTTGACCTTTAGAACTAAATTCGTTTTTTGTCATATATTCTTTTTCTAAATCATCACTTTTAGCTTCTAACTCTTTTAAACGTCTTAAAGCACGATTCGAAAAGTTTTTTTCTTCGTCTGTTTTTTTACTACTTGGTTTTAAATTTAGATTCATTGTTATCGTTTTTAAAATTAATTTCCTCCTGTATTACCTTTATTTTTTCTTCCTTTGCCTTTTTTACCTCTCGCTCTTCTATCACCAGCAGTATTTGTTTTACTACCCCTGTTCTTTTTAGCAGTTTCCAAAACATAACGACCTTTCCCTTTATGAGAAACATCCAAACCATCATAGTTACCATACGTTCCTTTTTCTCTATTAGCTCTATTATCTGCAACTCTTTGCTTTATAGATTTTCTTTTTTTATTATACTCTCCTTGATACTTACGATGCTTTGCTCGTGCATCAGGATTATCTCTATAAAATTTTGCAGTTCTGCTTAACGCCATCTTTATTGTATATTTGACAAAGATAATTAATTTAAATCTAATGCAGTTAAACAAAAAATTAAGAATAAATTACGATAGAACAGAACCTTCTAACGACTATTTAAAATATTGGAAGGTAATAAAACAATGGGCAAAAGCTAATTATAATATATCATCATCAGATATAGAAATGATGATGTTTCTTTATAGCGAAGGATTATTTACTCGTTTACAATTTGATGAATTTAACGAAATTATGAGTTGGGATAAAATGAGATTTCATAAACTACTTAATCAAAAGTGGATTATTATCTGGAGAGAGAAAATTGGTAATGAATCTAAATTGTATGAGTTAGGATTTAAAGGAAAAAGATTGGTTTCTTCTATATATAGAAAACTAAATATGCAAGAAACCATCTCTGAAAGTCCTTATCGTAATAATATATTTCGAAAAGATACTAAGTATAGTAATAAGATATATCGTAAAATTATTAAAGAAATGAATTTAACTATTCGACAACAACAACGTCACGCTCCTGAATAATAGTATATATTCTTTCATCTAACATCATAGTGTGTCCAGCTGCTTTGTCATAATAGATAATATCAAATTTTTCTAATACAGAACATTCAGTACCTGGCATAATTACTCTGCCTTTTTTATATCTAAATTTATCTTTATCAGCAACAGTTAATATTAATCCTGAATCGTGTGTTACTTTTTCTTTAATAGTTTCTATTACTATTGTTTTTCCTATTGCTTTCATATTTTAAATAGATTCATAAATTAATACATCAGTTATTGGGCATTCTTCATTTGTACAAGTGTGGTTACTAACTATACCTTCACCTTCTAAATCATAATCTTCATAGCTATGATCTCCACCCCATAATAAATTTTTTAAACATTTAGGACAATCCATAATTAAGCTCTTTTCATAGTTATAATTGCGTTAGTACTCAATACTGTTGTAGCAACACTTACCGCATTAGTTAATGCATTCTTTGTTACTTTAGCAGGATCTATAATTCCCATCTTAAACATATCTCCATACTTTTTGTTCTTTACATCATAACCATAATCAGTTGGAACTTTAGCACAAGAGCAAATTTTATCTCGTACAACTTTAATATCTTCACCAGCATTAATTAAAATCTGTTCTAATGGTTGAGTCAATGATAAATATAATATGTCAGCCGCATCACCATCACCTAAATTTTCTGCTTCTCTTAACAAAGCAAGTCCACCTCCTGGTAATATTCCTTCTTCTAATGCTGATCGCACAGCACAAACCGCATCATCAATGCGGTCAAATTTTTCCTTTTGTTCAATGTCCGAATTAGCTCCTACATAAATAACGCCAACAGATCCAGTCAAGTTAGCTATGCGTTCTAATACAAAATCTTTTTCGTGTTTGTTTAAAGTATTATTTAAATGCTGTACTTTTAATTGTTCTATTCTTTCTGCTATCTCATCTGATTTCTTATCATCAGAGTTTACGATAACCGTGCTGTCTTTTCCAACTATAATTTTCTTAGCAAATCCTAAAGAATCTAAAGTAAGTAAACTTAAATCATCTCCTTGTGACTCACTAAAATATTTTGCTCCTACCGATAACGCAATGTCACCTAGTAATTCATTTGTCTTATATCCAAAAGATGGTGGTATAATATTACAGAATGCTAAATTGTTCTGAACAACATTAGCTCCTAATGTATTAATTACATTCGCTGTACAGTTTCCAATGATTAATAACTTACCCTTCTTTGCAATGATTGGTCTTAAAATACCCTCAATCTCTAAAAGACTTTGTATCTCTGTGTCCGTAATCAAAATACTTACGTCAGTTAAAATACATTCGTCATTTCTTTCGTTATTAGAAAACAACTGACTAGTATATCCCCTGTCTATCTTAATACCCTTAGTTACTTCATAGTATGTTTTCTCAGTAAATGAATTCTCTACAGTTAAAATCCCATCCTTTCCTAATACTTTGTATGCATCAGAAATTAAATTTCCAAGTTCTACAGAATTATTAGCGGAAACAGTAGCTACATCCTTTAAAGTTTTGTTTGTTACTTTCTTAGACTTCTTTGTTAAGTTCTTTACAATCTGTTTTACCTTATCATTCAAGTCTTTGATCAATACCGTAGTATTAATGTTATCCTTTGTCTCTATAAGATTCATTCCATTGCGAATAATAGCCTCTGTCAATACAATAGCAGTAGTAGTCCCATCTCCTGCAGAGGTAGCTGTGCGATCT
>DIAL01000004.1:0-2857 GCA_002414705.1 Flavobacteriaceae bacterium UBA5079 | reverse complement strand
TACCGCTAAGTTTTCTACTGGATCTTCTAAATTGATTGACTTTGCTACAGTAACTCCATCCTTTGTCACAGTAATTCCGTGTGTATGTTCTGGAGACTCTATTAATACTGTTTTACCTAGTGGTCCTAATGTACTTTTGACCGCATTTGTAATTTGATTAATACCCTTTTTTAACTTATCTCTACCTTCTTTTTCGAAAATTAGATCTTTAGGACTGTAACTCATAATTTAAATTAGATTTGATTATTTATTCAAAAGTATACAATATATCTCTATAAAAAAAGAAGTATTTTACAATGTTATGATGTTGACTTTTATTTCTCTATATACAACTACTAGTAATGTACTAATACTCTTTTTATTTTTTTTTTAAAAGTATAGTAAAAGTTAACATTCTTAACATAGAACTATAAATCAATTACTTACAATAAAATTCATAACATAATCTTAACATAACTTAACATAAAATATCAAAGTCAACATAAATAAGCACAAAAAAAAGGACTAATCAATGATTAATCCTCTTTAACACAAATTAACTATGGGAAGAAAGTTATCTGTATATGTTAAAAAAATCTTTTCTCTGTTCTGCAAGTTCTATTCCTTCAGCAATCATACTGATCTTTTTAGCTCTATGCTTTGCAGCCTTAATCTCTGCCAGTTTTTTAATACCTGTAATATAGTAGTCTCCACCACCATTAAATTCATTCCTGTTTCTCTCTTGTAAATACTCTGCCATAATTGGTTTAGCACTTATCTTTTTTGCTCCTGTGATTTTCATAATGATGTTCTTTTGTTGAGTAAAGATAATAAAAAAATATTACATATTCTGAGCAATTGGGTAATATAGGATATACAAAAAATTTTCGTAAAAAAAAAACAAAAAAAAATCAAACCCCCCCCTAATAAAAATAAAAATTTGCTCAGAATTTTTTAGCTTTTTAGTTTACAGCTGTCAAAATTTCCACAGCTGTCAACCGTACAGCTCTCAGCTCTCAGCTCTCAGCTCTCGCCTGTTTGCTGTCGCTGTCGTTTCCTGTCGCTGTCGCTGTCGCTCTCTAGCTCCGCTTTTGTTTACACGTACATAACAAAAGGGTTATATATTCCCCAATAAATCCACATACTTAATAATATATATACTAATTGATTACTGTAATTATTTCCACAGCTGAGAACTAAGCCTATTATTTGCGTGTATAATCGCTATAATATTATAAAATGTGTTTCCAGATAAACAATTTATAAAGTATTTGTAAATAAATAGTATATAATCTATAAATAAGTTGTATATTTACAATGTAAAACAATAACAATCTAATTAAAATTATTATTATGAAATTAAAAAACCCATCATTAAAAGTATTTGTTAAACTTATTACATTATCATATGTTTTAATAATATTATTTTCTTTAACGTCTTGCGGATCATCTAGACAATGTAAAAAGCTACCAGCTTACGGGTGGTATAAATAAATAAATATAAATTAATCTAACTTTAAAAAGCAATATTATGACAGTAAACGAAGCATCAACACAGGAACAAACAAGATTCGAGAAAGATTGGTTTCAACCAATGAATATAAACGGTATGGAATCTAACAAAGGTTATTATAATTTAATCGTATCAATTAGAGATGTATCTCTATGGATCAAAGGATTAAAGCCTCATCGAAATTGGTATTTAACAGATGTAAAAAAGTATTTCGGTATCAAGGGAAACGCACAAACAGTTTTAGATATATTAAACCATCACAAAGAATATATTCACGACACTATGGAAGCTGATTTAGAAAATGAAGAAGATTCTAGAAACAGCTAGAATATAATACACGTCAAACAACTTGCTTAGAAATAAGCGAGTTTTAGGCGGTGAAAGTCAGTATTAATTAAATAAACATTATGAATAAAAAAGATAAAAATTTTATGATCCGAACCCTGTTAATAATATTTACTATTAGTTATATAATAAATTTTAGCATCAAACAAAACGGAATGAATAAAATTAATACCCAAGAAAAAAGAGATCAAATAAAAATCGAATGCTTAAAAAAATATACAGATGACAAAATTAAAAACTAACATTTACACGCATATCAGAAATGGCAAAGTAAAAGTTTACACCGCCGAAGAATATAATAATTTATCTATAATTAATAAAATAATAATAAAATTTAATTTATAAGCTATGAAAGAATTAACTAAATATCAATTGCAAAAGATAAGTAAAAATTTAGATTACTATTTTAATAAATCCACATTGCACGAACAACAAGAGGGTTTAAAATGGTATGAAACAGCTAACGCAATTTGCAAAGATATCGCCGAAAAATACGACAGTAATACTATGACAGTTGGACAAGTACTATCAGCTTTAAGCCCTAGAAATAAATGGGAACAAAATATAAAAGATACATACAAAGTTTTTGAGGCTGTAGCTGAAGGTAAAACAGCGGAGCAAATAAAGGTTTGCACATTTCACACGAATAAATTTAAAGCTTTTAACATTATAAATAATAATGTACAAATAACAAACAAAAGTTTGAAGACTTTTAACTTTGTTAATAATATAGCTTTGTTAAGTAACAAACATTTAACAGTTGATATATGGCATTTAAGAGCTTGTTTCTCTAGGCTTATAAAAATAGACAAAGCAAACATAGGACGTTTAGCATATGCACAGATAAAAAAACTAACCTTAAAGAAAGCGGATAAGATAGGTATAAAAGGATACCAATACCAGGCGATTATTTGGGGATCAATTAGAAACGAAAATTAATAATAATTTAAAGACAATATCTATAATGAATAAACTAGAGGGAATAATAGAAACGTACATTAACGGAAATATAACTATTGC
>DIAL01000029.1:5699-6026 GCA_002414705.1 Flavobacteriaceae bacterium UBA5079 | reverse complement strand
TCCTTTCAGAAGTTTTAAAAACTTTTTTAAATTTGCTAAAGACTTTGTAGATGTTAAACCATACCCATTTAAAATACAAGGCTACGTAGTGCAAAACTATGGGGAAGGATTAATAAAAATAATAGATGCATTAAAACCATATACAATATCTTACACTCAGAAGGAAGCTGGATTTAAAGTTGAGTTAACAGAACACATTGAGTATGTAGAAATGAAACCTATAATATATCAGTTAGTTAAAAAATTAAAAAAGGATTTAGTAATAGAAGGAAAGGATGAAGTTGTATTAGCAGATATGCCTATAAAATTAATGATGAAGCTTCATCA
>DIAL01000029.1:0-5527 GCA_002414705.1 Flavobacteriaceae bacterium UBA5079 | reverse complement strand
AAAATAGGAATATTTTATAAATTCAAAGAAGAGTTAAATATTTTAAAACAAGTGTACGGAGATAAATTATGTACAGAGTTAACTGAATTTAATAATACAGATAAAACTATAGCCTTACAAATAGTTAGTGGTCGTGAAGGGATTTCATTACGAAATGCATCAGCGTTAGTTTATTTAAATATAGACTTTAGTGCTACAAGTTATTGGCAATCAAGAGATCGTATGACTACAAAAGATACAGTACATAGTGATGTCTATTGGATATTTTCTAAAAACGGAATAGAAGATAAAATATATAAAGCAGTTACAAAGAAAAAAGATTATACATTAAGACATTTTAAGAAAGATTTGCAATGCTAGAAAAAGATACGACAACGTACCCAAAAAGATACGTATCTTTATCTAATGACAGAGCAACAGATACAAGCGAAAAGAATTAAAGAGTTTCAAGAACTAGGTTACTACGTAATTAAATTAATTAAGACCAACACTAATGGTATACCAGATGTATTAGCTATACCTCCAGATTCTGGAGTAATATTTTCAGAAATAAAAACTGAGAAAGGAGTTGTATCTCCATTGCAAAAATATAGAATGAAAGAATTAAACGACAATGGAATTGAAACAGAAATATACAGAGGATGAATTTGAATTAGATGATTACTTTATTTATCAGATGAAAGAATTACGTTCTTCTACAGCTGTAAAAATAGCAAAAGTTATAGATGGAATTAGAGATATACGTGAAACTCACGGAGACATAGATAATATTTCTGGATATGTAAATGATAATGATGACAATCCATTTTTTTTTATGATAGATTATTTCACAGAAGAAGATCATCCAATAGTACTAATAGATATATATGAAATAGATATAGATTTATATTTAGATCAAATAAGTTTAGATAAACATATAAAAAACAATAATGAACTTAGTAAAAATAGTTGAAGTAATAGAGGAGGAAACAAAGCTTAATGATATTTTAAACAAATCACGTAAAAGAAGATATGTAGATGCTAGAAGAATATTATTTTTTATTTTAAGAAATGCACACCGATTATCTTATCAAGAAATAGGTAACTTATGTGGAGGAAAAAACCACGCAACAGTTCTTCATAGTCTGAGACATTATGAATTTATTTTAAAGACAGAACCTAATTTTAAAAACTTACACGATAGAATAATAACACGTGTTGGTGGCAAAAAAACTGAAGTAGAATTATTATGGGAAAAAATTACTATATTAGAGTCAGAGTTATTAACAATTAAAAAAACTTAAAATGGAATATAAATATGCTGATATAGAAAAAATTACAGAATTCAAATCTTGGTCAGTTAGCAAAAAAATAGACGAATTGTTTAGGATTGATGCTCATATGTATACCGAATTAGGTCTTGACTCATCAAAAAAAGACAAAAAAGACACAAGAAGTAAGTCTAAATCAATTTATAGAGCAATACAAAAAATAGATCCTAAGTTGGGAAAAGATCTAATTTACTACATTGACAGAGAAGATTAGTTAATAAGTTTTTTATAACTGATAAAAAATATTTTGTAGATTATAGTGATCTAAAAAAATGTCAGTTAAAAAAAACAGTCATAACACTATTAATTATATAAATTTATTGATGTCAAATATTAATTTATTGACAGATGATATTTATGAATCTTTAATGGATGAAGACAATACTACTCTAAACAATAATATCAGAGAACTAATATCTGTTTTGCGTGATACGCAGAAATTAACAGAGGATGAGTTCTAAACCTAAACAAAAAGTTTGTAAATCCTGTAATTCTCTTAAAAAAATAAGTGAGTATCACAAAGATGGAATTAAATACATTAGAACTGATTGTAAAGTATGTTTCCAAAAGAAAAAAGTTGATAGAAGAAACAAATTAAAAAAATGGTTAACAGACTATAAAGAATTATTGTCTTGTTCTGTGTGTAACTATTCAAAAGAAACACACAAAACTTTTTCAATTCGAGCTATAGAATTTCATCATCACAACAAAGACAAATTATTTAATGTTAGTGAAGGTCCAACTCAAGGATTCTCTAAAGAATCTATATTAAAAGAAATACAAAAGTGTTTAGTATTATGTGCCAGATGTCACGCTGAGTTACATCATAGATTAAAACAATCCACCTGACTTATTTTTTTTAAATATAGGACCAGAATCTTTTATTTTTCTCTTTTTCTTTTTCTTTTTCTTTGTAGGCACATCTATTACCATTGGTTTTGTTACACCCCTACGTTTGTAACTTTTTATGTTATTGTTTACAACTGTACCTGTTTCGGATGGTAACAAACCTAATACATACATCATATAAATAACTGATTGCATTTTAACCGAATCTTTATACATAGGATCTATTTCTTTCTTACCACCATAATTGTCTGTGTATTTACCAGTTACACCTAAAACAAACAGATCATATATTTGTTCTCCAGCTTTTAGTCCAATCCCTAAAACACCTAATCTATCTAAAACCCCTTGTCTATTTCCCTCAAAAAATTGATACGGTTTTTCTTCGTCACTAAAAGTTTCAATCATAGCATTAATTCCTTTTAGAACAACTGGATTTGCTGCTGGTATTGGAGATACAATATCAGTAATTATATTTCCTGCTCTACCTTTTTTTCTATTTTCAAAATCTTTTGTTTGTTTTTCTTCATCATCATCACCAAGAGCTGTTAGATTTGCCAACGTTTGAGTTATCAATAATCCTAATGCATTAAAGGCTACTGATTCACCAATTAACCCAGCTAAAGATCTTGTTGCCGCTATCTTATCTTGAGTTGTTGGTCCAGTTTTTTGTGACAACACACTTATATCTGCAAGCATTCTACTCTTTTGATTAATTAAAAAGTTAGCAAATGGGAAAAAAACTTTTCTTAATATTTGTGGACCAACCTTTTTACTGGAAAAAAGTTTACCTTGTAAGTCAGCATCAGAAGTATTCTGTTGTCTACCTAGTTGTTGCTGAGCATATTCAGCTGCCCTTGTATTCTCTTTATGAGTTTTCCAATCAATACCGCTAGTTTCAATACCTTGTTTTTTTAAATCATTAACATAATAAGCCATAAAAGAAGCTCTTGCTGCAAATAAATCAGGCTTAACTAAGAACTTTTGAAGCCAAAATTTTTGTGCTACATCAACTCCACTCATAAATCTATTAAATTTATTACGTGATGAGTTATCTAATTTTGTATTACTTCCTTCTAAGTTTGTTGTCGCTTGTAAACCACGATTCGAAACATCTACACCTAAATTTTCTATCCATTTCATAGCATCTTTATTTGTAGTTGCTAATCGAATTCCTTGAATTGAAGAAGCGATACCCTTAGCAGTAAATAAATTTATAAGCGTATTAACTAGAGGTGTTAATTGTTTTAAATACTGAGTAGGACCACCAAGTACTCTGGACACTCCCAGTCCAGCTAACCTATTTAATCCAGCTAAGTATTTCTTGGTTTCTTTATCTGATTTTACATCAGTACTTACACCTCTTTTAGCATTAACATATTCATTGAACCTTTTCTTTATTGCTTCTCTGTTATCAAGATCAGGAATAATATTTTTAAATTCTGGATTTTCTATAAATGCTTTTAACTGTGCAATACCTTCTGCAGTTTCTATATCTGTTAGTGCAGCTTTTAATTTTCTAATATTCTGACTATCAAAAGCAAAACTTACAACTCTATTTGTTAATTCCGTTGGTTTTTTTGCCTCTATTAAAACGCCAGTTTTTTTATCATAAATACTTTCAGAATGAGCTTGAAAAACTGGTTCACCAAGTTTAGGTATATCGTCTTCTAATTTTATTCTATTAATGGAATCAGGTATATAATTTATATCTTTTCCTAATACTTTATTATAAACATTTAATGAAACATTTTCTAATGCTACTCGTTTTTGTGCCCATTGATCTTGCATAAACTCAACAGCAGCTATGTTTACAGGATCTACACCCTTACTAAGATCATTAATATCTTTAGAATCTTTAACAAATTTATTAAAAACTTCTCTAGCTACTTTAGCTAACTCAGTTTGACCATCTGCCTCTAATGCTCTAATAGATTCTTCTACTAACTTTTTTCTTCTATTAAATTCTGTCTGTTGTTCTGATTTTGTACCTATAACAGTTCTTCTCATAAAAGCAAACATACCTCGTTCTTGATCATTACTTATATCAGTAAATGGTTTACCGTTAGGATTAGTTCTTTCTTTATCCAGAAATCTTTCTTTACCAGCTTTAAAAACATTACCTACATTTGTTATAAAAGTCGCAGCATATAAATCGCTTATGTTATTAGTAATTTTTTCAGCTTTAGCAGCACCTCTTCTTATTTTCATAAAACCACTTAACTTTTCAAAAGACAAAGCTCCAGATTGTCCTTTGAACATACTCTCAAGTTGAAGAGGTAATTGTGCTAACCAGGTATTCCAAGCTGAACCAACTCTTGTAGACATATATGTTTTTAATTGTCTTGCTATTAAACCTTTTTTCTTAGTTGTAATTATATTTTTATTTGCAGTATCTACTGCAACAATAAGTGCCATTCCACCAGTAGTTTGGTTAGTAGCAAAATTAATCATTGAATCTAATGCTTGTAGTTTTTGTGATTGACTCATTAAATCTAAATCAATATTCATAAACTTACGTACAATTTCTTGTTTAGCAGCATCTACTTTAATTTTCTCACCAGTAAATGGATCAACTTGATCATTTATAAGACTATCAACAATAGACTTATATGTGTTAAAAGCTTTTTTAGTTGCCTTATTAATTAAATCAGCAGCTATACCTGGAGGAGTAGGAGGAGTATCTTTCTTATTCTCTGCTTCTTTTACTTTTTGATCGTGAATAATATTACGCATTTCAACTAATGTTAATTCATTAGAATTTAATCCTGTCAAATCACGGAAAGATTGAGCTTCAGCTTCTCTTAATATTTTCTCTTGTTTTTTTATTGCATCATTAGAAAATTTATCTAAAGATTTTATATCAACACTTTCTGCTGTTATAAGCTTTCCATCTTTATTTCCTTTTGATTTTTTTAAACCATCAATAATAGTTTGTGCTTTGGCGTTGTATGCATCTATATCAGAAACTAAATCAATATCAATATCAAGAAACTGTTTTACTGCTACCTGCACATTAGCCTCAGCACCTTTTACTGATTTTTTTATACTACGTTGTTTAGCCTTTGCATCATTAATTTTCTTGATTGCATTTGCATCATTGTTAACTTTTTCTGCAAAATTTAAAACCTTTGCAACGTTGAGAGGGTTATTTAAATTAACACCAGAAACTTTATTAATTAACTGAGTCATTTTACCAGTAGTAATTTTACCAGCTTTCTGTAAAGCCTTTAAAGCAGCTGCTAAAGACTTACGTCTTGTTGTTTGATCTTTCTTAGAATCATTAGCTGCTTTAACTTCAAGTCTAATTTGATCTTTTAATGCTGCAGATTCATCTACGTTATTAAGTTTCTTTTTATTTTTCTTAGCCT
>DIAL01000155.1 GCA_002414705.1 Flavobacteriaceae bacterium UBA5079 | reverse complement strand
CTTTTTTAATTATTGAAGTTTTGAAATGTTCCATCTTTAAAGAAAATTACAAAACTTCAATAATTAAAAAAGTATTTGTTCTTTTTCAAATAAATCATTCTCAAGACCTGTGGCATTATCATAATGTTTCTTAATTTTGTTGTAAACCCGAATTATGAAACCCATTACATGCCTTTTATTCGTTCTTTTTGTTAGTTGTTATCAGGTAGAACGTCAGTGTTCAGATTATCAGACTGGCACATACACAAGCAGTATAACTATAAATGACTCTACCTATCATTCTGTTTTTACAAGAACCAGAGATTTGCAAGTAGAAACTTATCAAGGTCATGTAGACTCTACAACTGTGCGATGGATAAATGATTGTGAAGTTGTTTTTAGAACGATAAATCCTAAAAACATGCAGGAACGAAAGGATATTCACCTTAAAATATTAACAACAACCGATTCTACTTATAATTTTGAATATTCGTATGTTGGTGAAAAAATAAAACAAAAAGGAACCGCAAAACGCATAAATTAACATGTTAGACTTCCTATTTACTAGCGATGCCATCATGGCATTATTAACCTTAACGTTTCTGGAAATTATTCTTGGAATAGATAATATTGTTTTTATATCTATTGCAGCAAACAAACTACCCGAAAATCAACGTTCTAAAGCAACAAACATTGGTTTACTTTTAGCAATGATACAACGTATTATTCTGTTGTTTTTTGTTAGCTTTCTTGTAGGTCTTTCAGAACCTTTCTACACCATAGAAGCCAATTGGCTTTCAGTTGGCATTAGCTGGCAAGCTATTATTTTATTTGGTGGTGGTTTATTTTTAATTTACAAAAGCACCTCTGAAATTCGTGAAAAAGTTGAAGACCCAAGTCATGATGAAGATGAAGTTAAAAGCAAAAAAATTAAATCGCTTGGACAAGCCGTTGTGCAAATCATAATAATTGATTTTATATTTTCAATAGATTCTATTTTAACTGCTGTTGGTATGACGAATGGCTTACATGAAAACCATAATTATACATTGGTATTAATGATAATTGCTGTCATGATTTCAATAGGCATTATGATTGGATTTGCTAATCCTATCCGAAAATTTATTGACACACATCCAAGTGTGCAATTACTTGGTTTAGCATTCTTAATATTGATTGGTTTTATGCTAATTACTGAAGCCGCACATTTATCTCACACTGAATTTTTTGGTAAAACGGTTGGCGCTATTCCTAAAGGTTATTTGTATTTTGCTATTGCTTTCTCCTTATTTGTGGAGTTTTTAAACTTTCGGATTACAAAGAAGAAAAAGAAAAAATAATTTACAGTACGTTTCTAATTTCAAAAAAAAATCCTGAACAAATGTCTACGTTATGAAAAAAGTAAGTCCAAAAGTTTTATATCTTATATCTACGGGTTTAATTTTAACCTCTATTTTCTTCAAGGAACACACACCTCTGCTCTACTATACATGTATAATTGGTGGACTTTTAGCGTTTCTTATTGCAGCCTCGTCCTATTTTAGAAACTAGCTATTTATTAAAAAAGTGTTGCTTGACCTTTATCATCTATACTTCCTAGAGGTGAATCATTGTCCTCCTTTTTAGAGTCGTTGTCAGATTGATTTGTTTTTTCTGAATTACCAGTTTCGTCTAGATCTTCAGTAACTACTTCCGTTTCATATACAACATCTAATTCTTCTGCAGGAATCTCTTCAGGAGCCTCATAAGGTAACGGCTCTAATAAATCAATTTGATTTACTTTGTCTTTAGTCAGTTGATTTCCAAGAGCAGTAATTCCCTTAACAGCGATAAACTCCTCTAAATTTACCTCCATATTATCTTTGCGGTCTTTGCCACGTTCTTTGGTAAATTCTATTTGAGCCATCGGCTTCCAGTCAGTTGAAACGATTTCTAATTGTGAGTTTTCATGTTCTGAAATAAACAATTCCTCGCGACTTTCATTTTCAACTAAAAAGCGCTTCACATAATAACGTTCTTTTTCACCATCAAAATAAATAGCAGATATGGGTTTTTTAGGAATCCATTTTTCCATAACAATCATATCATCATCAAAACGCGTTGTTACTTCTGGCACAATAGTTTTAACTAAACCAGATTGTCTGATTATTAAAATCCGATCTTCACCTCTAAATTCACCAACCAAATCACCACGTTCATCCACATTTAAACGTCTAACCGTATCATCAAACCAGATTTTACGTGGCTTTAAAGTAGAAACACCTTTTTCTTTGAGTTCTATTTTCTTGACAGCATGTTTGGTAACCACATTTCCTTTAGAACTACGACCTTTTATAATTACATCAGCAAAATCAACGTCCCATTTCAATTTTTTAATACTTCCAACTTGGCGTAAAAAAACTGTTACTACTTCTGCTTCACCATTTGGATTTGCGGAAAAATACCAAAGCGCAGAGTTTTTAGAACCGTTTGTCATATCGTATTCCTTGTCACGTGTCATAGAAGTTACCGCAAATCGTTTGACATAGGTTGGTCCATTTTTTCCATCGCGATACATCATGTTATAAATGGTACGCTTATCTTTTTTCTTGAAAACGGCCACATGAATAATATCTTTACCTATAAAGGTTTTGGTATCCACTTTGGTCACCATCATTTTACCATCATTGGTAAAAACGATAATGTCATCAATATCACTACAATCGCAAACATATTCGTCTTTTTTAAGAGAGGTTCCAACAAAACCCTCTTCCCTATTAACGTATAATTTTGTGTTTCTGATAACCACTTTTGTAGCATCTACATCGTCAAAAGCGCGAATTTCAGTTTTGCGTTCTTTTCCTTCGCTATATTCTTTTTTAAGTCGCTCAAAATAAGCAATAGCATAAGCAATTAAGTTTGCTAAATGATGTTTTACTTCTGCTATCTGATCTTCTAAAGCATCTATTTTCTGTTGTGCTTTATCTATATCAAATTTTGAGATACGTTTAATACGAATTTCCGTTAAACGCACAATATCTTCTTCCGTGATGGCACGTTTTAAATGTTTAATGTGCGGTTGTAAACCTTTATCTATAGCTTGTATTACACCTTCCCAAGTTTCTTCTTCTTCAATATCACGATAAATTCTATTTTCAATAAAAATACGCTCTAACGACGCAAAATGCCATTGTTCTTCAAATTCGCCTAAACGGATTTCAAGTTCCGCTTTTAAAAGTTTAACCGTATTATCTGTTGAACGACGTAACATTTCTGTAACTCCAACAAAAAGCGGTTTATTATCTTCAATAACACATCCTAAAGGCGAGATAGACGATTCGCAATTCGTAAATGCATATAAGGCATCAATGGTTTTATCTGGTGAAATACCGCCAGGTAAATGCACTAAAATTTCAACATTTGCGGCTGTATTATCTTCAATTTTTTTGATTTTAATTTTACCTTTATCATTGGCTTTTAAAATAGAATCTATTAAAGAGGATGTATTAGTTCCAAATGGAATTTCAGTAATTACTAACGTATTCTTATCGTATTGAGAAATTCTAGCGCGTACGCGTACTTTTCCACCTCGAAGACCATCTTTATAGTCGGAAACATCAGCAATTCCAGCCGTTGGGAAATCTGGATAAATAGTAAATTTCTTACCGTTTAGGTGTTTAATAGACGCGTCAATTAATTCAATAAAGTTATGTGGTAATATTTTTGTAGATAAACCGACTGCTATCCCTTCGCCTCCTTGCGCTAATAACAATGGAAACATAACTGGAAGGTTTACAGGTTCTTTACGACGACCATCATAACTGGCTTGCCATTCCGTTATTTTAGGATTAAAAACAACATCCAATCCAAATTTAGAAATACGTGCTTCAATATAACGTGAAGCTGCTGCGCTATCTCCTGTTAAAATATTTCCCCAGTTTCCTTGGGTATCTATTAGCAAATCTTTCTGACCAATTTGCACCATAGCATCTGCAATACTAGCGTCTCCATGTGGGTGATACTGCATAGTGTGACCAACAATATTGGCAACTTTATTGTAGCGACCATCATCCAAATCTTTCATAGAATGCATGATACGTCTTTGAACAGGCTTAAAGCCATCCTCAATGGCTGGAACGGCACGTTCCAAAATTACATAAGATGCATAATCTAAAAACCAGTCCTTATACATACCAGTAATTCTGGTAATGGTTTCTTTCGTTTCTTCTGGTTCTGGTAGGTTATCGTTGATGTCGTCGCTCATTAACTCTGCTCTTTTCTATTTTGTTTTACCATTTTTCTTAATGACTGTCTCATGTATTTTCGCTTTTTTTTAGCCACAAGTGTGATATTAAAACGTTCTTTTTTTGCATGATGACCACCTTTACTTGTTATAAAAAGTACTAACTCTTTATAAATGATGTAATTATTTATTTTAAATCCTGACAGCCTATGTTTTTCAAATTCTATGGTATGTTCGCGATAATTTAAGTATTCTGAAAGCAATAAACCTTTATTAGTTACTGTTACTTTTAAACCATCACTATCATACTCAAAATACTTGGAAATAAAATGAACTGCCAGAAATACAGCAATAAATGCTAGTGCTATGATAAAAAATGCGATGATTGGATTATTATCAATATCACTAAAAGCTCTGAAAATAGTCAGCCAAAGAACAGCCAAAACAATCAGAATAAAATAGACTGATATAATTACATTTTTTACTTTCTCGTTGCTCGTTCTCATCTAATTTCTTCTACAATATCGAGTTCAACTTTAAGATTGTTTATTATAAATTCTTGGCGGTCAGGCGTGTTTTTGCCCATATAGAAACTTAACAAATCCTCAATAGACATATTATCGTCTAGCATAACAGGATCTAAACGAATATCATCACCTATAAAATGCTGAAATTCGTCAGGTGAAATTTCACCAAGACCTTTAAATCGGGTTATTTCTGGTTTAGGTTTCAATTCCTCCAATGCGTCTCTACGCTCTTCTTCTGTATAACAATAAATGGTTTTTTTCTTGTTTCGAACGCGGAACAATGGTGTTTGCAAAATATATAAATGTCCATCTTTTATTAATTCCGGAAAAAACTGAAGAAAAAATGTGATTAGCAACAACCTAATATGCATACCATCCACATCAGCATCCGTAGCGATTACCACGTTATTATAACGTAAGTCTTCCAAGGACTCTTCAATATTTAAGGCTGCTTGAAGCAAATTAAACTCTTCGTTTTCATAAACTATTTTCTTTGTTAAACCATAGCAATTAAGCGGTTTTCCTTTTAAACTAAAAACAGCTTGCGTGTTTACATCTCTTGATTTTGTAATACTACCTGATGCAGAATCTCCCTCTGTGATAAACAATGTAGTTTCTAGATTACGTTCGTTTTTAATGTCGCCAAAATGCACACGACAATCGCGTAATTTTTTGTTGTGAAGATTTGATTTTTTAGCACGATCTTTTGCTAACTTTCTAATTCCAGATAATTCTTTTCGCTCGCGTTCTGCTTGTAGAATTTTACGTTGAATTTTATCTGCTGTTTCTGGATTTTTATGTAAAAAATTATCTAAATTAGTTTTTAGAAAGTCATTGATATAGGTTCTTACTGTTGGCAAATCGCCTCCCATATCTGTGGATCCTAATTTAGTTTTTGTTTGACTTTCAAAAACAGGCTCCATTACTTTTATAGAAATTGCAGAAACTACTGATTTCCGCACATCGGACGCATCAAAATTCTTATTATAAAACTCACGTATCGTTTTTACTAAAGCTTCCCGAAAAGCGGCTAAATGAGTACCTCCTTGTGTAGTGTTTTGTCCGTTTACAAACGAATAGTATTCTTCGCTATATTGCGTTTTACTGTGTGTTAAAGCGACTTCAATATCATTCCCTTTTAGGTGAATAATAGGATAAAGCAAATCGTTAGCATTGGAATTTTCCGTTAACAAATCCTTTAAGCCGTTTTCACTAAAATACTTTTCGCCATTAAAAACAATAGTTAAACCTGGATTTAGGTATACGTAATTTTTAAGCATTTTAATGATATACTCATTACGATACTTATAATTTTTGAAAATAATTTCATCTGGAACAAAAGACACTTTAGTTCCTTTTCTTCGAGATGTATCATCCAGTAAATCCTGATTTATTAGGTTTCCTTGTGCAAATTCTGCTGAAGCTGATTTGTTATCACGTGTAGATTCTACTCTAAAAAAGCTAGAAAGTGCATTGACGGCTTTGGTACCAACACCATTTAATCCAACCGATTTTTTAAAGGCTTTACTATCGTATTTTCCACCTGTATTCATTTTAGAAACAACGTCAACCACTTTTCCTAAAGGAATACCACGACCATAATCGCGAACCGTTACCTTGTTACCTTGAATTGAAATTTCAATGGTTTTTCCGGCTCCCATAACGTACTCGTCTATGGAATTATCCAGCACTTCTTTTATTAGAATATAGATACCATCATCAGCTGAAGAGCCATCACCCAACTTACCAATATACATTCCAGGACGCATACGAATATGCTCTTTCCAGTCCAATGAACGGATATTATCTTCGGTATATTTGGTTTCTTGAGACATAAAAAATGGTGCTTTTGGATATGTTGCTAATATAAGGTTTCGCACCAAAAAATGAAACCCCTCTTTTGTAAAGTAATTAACAATAGTTTTTAATAAGTTAGCACAGGGAAATCTGGTGTTTTGATAAATCCAAAATACCATTTATTGATTATTAAAAGCCCTTAATAAAGTTCGTCTAAACACAGTTAAATTGAAAATTCAAAATAAAAAAAAGGATCTTCATAAAGAAAATCCCTTTTTCATTTAAAATTATAAGTTTACCGCTAATTCACGTTAACTTTTAAATTTTATACATTAAACAAGAAGTGCATGACATCGCCATCTTTAACGATATAATTCTTGCCTTCTACGCGCATTTTTCCTGCTTCTTTCACTTTGGCTTCAGTACCAAATTGCACATAATCATCATAAGCAATAACTTCGGCACGAATAAAGCCTTTTTCAAAATCGGTATGAATAACACCTGCAGCTTGAGGTGCTGTTGCTCCAACATCTACAGTCCAAGCACGAACTTCTTTAACTCCTGCGGTAAAATAGGTTTGTAGGTTTAATAATTTGTAAGCTGAACGGATTAATTTAGCAGATCCTGGTTCTTCTAAACCTATATCTGCCAAGAACATTTGGCGCTCTTCATAGTCGTCTAACTCATTAATATCTGCTTCTGTTCCAACAGCAAGCACTAAAACTTCTGCATTTTCATCTTTTACAGCTTCGCGAACTTTTTCAACATACGCGTTACCTGTATTGGCAGAGCCTTCGTCTACATTACAAACATACATAACGGGTTTATCTGTAATAAATTGACTTGGTTTTACGAAATCAATATCTTCTTCATCCGAAAATTCCAACGCACGAACCGATATACCAGCTTCCAAACCTGCTTTTATTCTCAACAAAACAGCTTCTTCTTTCTGCGCGTCTTTATTGCCTGTTTTGGCAGCACGCTTAACCTTTTCTAATTTTTTATCTACGGTCTCTAAATCTTTCAACTGCAACTCCATATCTATGGTTTCTTTATCGCGAATAGGATTCACATTACCATCAACATGAATAATATTATCGTTATCAAAACAACGTAACACATGCAAAATAGCATCCGTTTCACGAATATTTGCTAGGAATTGATTTCCAAGACCTTCACCTTTACTTGCTCCTTTTACCAAACCTGCAATATCTACAATTTCCACAGTTGCAGGTAAAACACGCTCTGGATTTACTAACGACTCTAATTTTTGAAGTCTTGGGTCTGGTACATTTACAACACCAATATTAGGCTCTATGGTACAAAACGGAAAGTTGGCACTTTGCGCTTTAGCATTAGATAAACAATTAAATAAAGTTGATTTTCCTACGTTTGGTAATCCTACGATGCCTGCTTTCATATCTCACATTCCTGCGAAAGCAGGAATCTCTTTTTAAAGTTGTACTTATTTTTTACTGCTTTCACTTTTAGTTAAGCAGCCGCAAAGGTAACTAATTACTTGTTTAAATGGAATAGGGTTTTGAAAATTGTTTCCACTCTAAAATTCAAAAAATACAACGTTTTCAAAACAAAAAACCTCAAGCATCAACTTGAGGTTTTCTTCATAAAAGGACTTGCCTAATTATTGAATTTTCATTATTAGCTATAAATTTAAGAATCCGGATGCATAAAGCGCTGCTTGCCATTTAATTCTTCTTCAGTTTCCACATGAGCATCGTCAGGCACGCAACAATCTACAGGACAAACAGCCGCACATTGTGGTTCTTCGTGAAACCCTTGACATTCCGTACATTTATCTGGAACTATGTAATAAATTTCGTCACTTATTGGTTCTTGCGCATCATCAGCATCTACTTCTTTGCCGTTTGGCAATACTACTTTTCCGTTTAAACTGGTTCCATCTTTGTAGCGCCAATCGTCTGCTCCTTCATATATTGCTGTATTTGGACATTCTGGTTCGCAAGCACCGCAGTTAATACATTCGTCTGTTATTATAATTGCCATTATAGTATATATTTTAAATCTTTCGATTTTTAGTTCTAAAATTCGGTTTCATTTCAAATGTGAATTAAAACCTTTTGTTGCTCGTTTGCTTTGTGTAAATTTGCATTTGCAAAAATAAAGCCAAAACCATTCATAACCAAATCATACATGGATTTACGACAAAGAATTAATGCGTTTGTTGAATTAGGGAAATTTTTAAAGCAATTTTCAGAAGATCCTTTCAAAGAAAATAACGCAATTTTACATAGCGATTTGTTTTTTGATGGCTTTAAACATCAAATAAAAATAGCTCAAGAACACAACGCTTGGTTTACAAAGGAAAATTTGATTTTCGCTTTTAATGGATGGTCTAAATCACTGACAGAAAGCAGTATTAATTCATGGATTATAAACTATAACTTTAATAATTTAAAATCCAAAAAAGTAGCCATAATCATGGCTGGAAATATTCCGTTAGTGGGTTTTCATGATTTTTTATCGGTTTTAATTTCTGGACATGATGTTGTTGTGAAACAATCTAGTAACGACAAACACCTGTTACCTTTTTTAGCTAAATATTTAGAAACTGTTGAACCTGATTTTAAAGGAAAAATAACGTTTACTGTAGATAAGCTTGCTGATTTTGATGCCGTAATAGCCACAGGAAGCGATAATACGGCTCGTTACTTTGAGTATTATTTTAAAGGAAAGCCATCCATAATTAGGAAAAACAGAAACTCATTAGCTGTTTTAACAGGACAAGAAACTGAAACCGAACTAGAAGCGCTTTCTGAAGATATTTTTAGATACTACGGTTTAGGCTGCCGAAATGTATCCAAAATGTTGGTACCAAAAGATTATGATTTTCAGAATTTCTTCCAAGCCATGTATAAATGGCATCCTATAATTCACCAAAACAAATACGCTAACAACTACGATTATAATAAAGCGGTTTATTTAATGAGTGAATTTGATATGTTAGAAAATGGCTTCTTAATGATTAAGGAAGATAGTAGCTATGCGTCGCCAATTGCAACTGTTTTTTATGAATATTATGAAAATTCCGAAGCTTTGAAAGACAAGCTAGAAGCTGATTCAGATAAAATTCAATGTATTGTTTCCAAAGGCTTGTTAGATACTGAAATACCTTTCGGACAAACGCAAAATCCGCAACTTTGGGATTATGCAGATAATGTAGATACCATTGATTTTTTGTTAAAAATTAGTTGATAAGTTATTCATTAATTACCTGCTATTTTATAATAATTTAGCACCTTTGTAGGTAATCACATATTAAAATAATTTCCAACTTCCTTTTGAAACACTTAAGGTAATACGCGGAAATAACAAACTATATTTTCCATGAAAAAACATAACTTTAGTGCAGGACCATGCATATTACCAAAAGAAGTGATGCTAAAAGCATCTGAAGCCATTTTAGATTTTGATAATGGTTTATCATTAATTGAAATTTCACACAGAAGCAAACCCTTTGTGGATGTTATGGAAAATGCACGCGCTTTAGCTTTAGAATTACTAGGTTTAGAAGGTAAAGGTTATAAAGCATTATTTTTGCAAGGTGGCGCAAGTACCCAATTTTTAATGGTTGCGTTAAATTTATTGGAGAAACGCGCTGGTTATTTAAATACGGGTACATGGAGTGATAAAGCTATTCAAGAAGCACGTATTTATGACGATGTCTATGAAGTTGCTTCTTCTAAAGATGCTAACTTTAATTTTATACCCAAAGGATACGATATTCCTTCGGATTACGATTATTTTCATTGCACATCCAATAATACGATTTTTGGAACACAAATGAAATCCTTCCCAGATTGCGATATACCCATGGTTTGTGATATGAGTAGCGATATTTTTTCGCGTGAATTAGATTTCACAAAATTCGATTTAATTTACGCAGGTGCACAAAAAAATATGGGTCCAGCTGGCACAACTTTAGTAGTGGTTCGTGAGGATATTTTAGGAAAAGTATCTCGGAAAATTCCTTCTATGATGGATTATAAAGTACATATTAGTAAAAGCAGCATGTATAACACACCTCCTGTTTTTGCTGTATATACGTCCATGTTAACTATGGAATGGCTTAAAAATTTAGGAGGTATTTCAGCTATAGAAAAAGAAAACAACAAAAAAGCACAACTTATATATAGTGAAATTGATTTAAACCCATTATTCAAAGGTTATGCTATGAAAGAAGATCGTTCTAAAATGAATGCAACCTTCAATTTAACCAACGAAGACTTAAAAGAAACCTTTGAAACCATGCTAAAAGAAGAAGGCATAAACGGATTAAATGGTCACAGAAGTGTTGGTGGATATCGCGCATCTATGTACAATGCTTTACCGCTAGATAGCGTTGGCGTTTTGGTTGATATTATGAGTGAATTGGAACGTAAAGCGTAACCGTATCTTTAGCAGAAAAATAAAAACAATCATATTTATAAAAATATTCTCATTATCATAGAGAATAAAAACATTTTTCAATGAAAGTATTAGCAAACGATGGAATTTCAAAAAGTGGAATTGACACTTTAGAACAAGCTGGTTTTGAGGTTTTAACCACAACAGTTGCACAAGAGCAATTAGCCAATTATATAAATCAACATGAAATTGCTGTGTTACTAGTGAGAAGCGCAACAACAGTTCGAAAAGATTTAATTGATAGCTGTCCGACAATTAAAATTATTGGTCGTGGTGGTGTTGGTATGGATAATATTGATGTGGAGTATGCACGTAGTAAAAATATTCATGTTATAAATACGCCTGCAGCCTCCTCACAATCCGTTGCCGAGCTTGTGTTTGCACATTTATTTGGAGGTGTTCGTTTTTTACATGACTCTAACCGTAATATGCCTTTGGATGGTGATTCTCAATTTAAATCATTAAAGAAAAACTATGCTAAAGGTGTTGAGCTTCGTGGTAAAACATTAGGTATTATTGGATTTGGTCGTATTGGCCGTGAGGTTGCCAAAATAGGACTTGGTATAGGCATGAAAGTTATTGCTAGCGACAAGTATGTTGGGAAAGCTGATATTAAAGTTGAGTTTTACAATGGTCAATTTATAAACGTTGAAATTGAAACAGAGCCAACGAAAGAAATTTTAAAACAAGCAGATTTTATTTCGCTTCATGTACCAGCACAAAAAGAGTATGTAATTGGTGAGAAAGAATTCAACATGATGAAAGATGGTGTTGGTATTATTAACGCTGCACGTGGTGGTGTTGTTGATGAAGTAGCATTAGTAAAAGCATTAGAATCTGGCAAAGTAGCTTTTGCAGGATTAGATACATTTGAAGAAGAACCAACTCCAGCAGTACAAATATTAATGAATGGTCGAATTTCATTAACGCCACATATTGGTGCAGCAACAAATGAAGCTCAAGATAGAATTGGAACAGAACTTGCCTCACAGATTATCAGCATATTAAAGGCTGAAAAACAATAAGTATTTAAAGTTTTTAGTACCTTGAAACTTTAAAGCTTAAAATATAAAAAGGCATGGCAGGAATTTTAGATTTATTAAATAGTGACATGGGCAAAACCATTATAAGTGGAGTTGCAGGACAATCAAATCAGTCTGAAAGCAAAACACAGGACGTTTTAACTATGGCATTACCAGTACTTATGCAAGCTATAAAACGTAATGCTGCTTCACCTCAAGGTGCAGACGGATTAATGGGTGCATTAAGTAATGGAAATCATGATGGAAGCATATTAGATAACCTTGGCGGACTTTTTTCTGGAGGTGTTGATGATGCTTTTGTAAATGATGGCGACAAAATTTTAAATCATGTATTAGGAAGTAAAAAGGCTAATGTAGAAAATGCAATTGGTGCTAGAGCTGGAATTGATTCAGGTTCTGTAACTCAAATTCTTAAAATGGCAGCACCAATCCTGATGGGTGTTTTAGGGAAACAATCCCGAGAACAAAATGTTAGTAATTCTTCAGGTATTGAAAGCATGCTTGGTGGCTTATTAGGAGGCAACTCACCACAACAAGAACAAAGCTTTTTAGAATCTATTTTAGATGCTGATGGTGATGGAAGTATTATTGATGATGTCGCAGATATGGTTTTAAATAGCGGAAAAAAGAAAGGCGGTCTTGGCGGATTGCTAGGCAGTTTTTTTGGGAAATAGATTTTACATTTACTGTATAATAAAAGTCAGACTTCAAAGTCTGACTTTTTTGTTAAAAGCTTTATAATGTTATGAAACTCATTTACTATTTCGTATTTTTAAGAAAAGTTGTATTATGAAATCTCTTTATGGTATAGTGCTTATAATCTGTTTATTAACCAGTTGTAAACCGCCTAAAACTGTGATAACGGATTTTGAATTTGTAACTACAGAAACTAAGGACACTATTAAGCTTGTTAACGATGAATTAGAATACGAAGTTATTATTATTGAAGTCGGATTTGAAGCTTGGATGGCTAGACGTGCTAGACCAAGAACTTTTTATTCACAGCCCTTCTTAGAAACAAGAAATATCCAATATGTCACGGAATGGAATAATCGTGTGGTTTCCTCTCGTTTTAACCATGATCTTTATGAAATGCCTATAAATTATCAACAAGGAATAGATTACGGCTTTGAGGTTAATTATTTACTCTATCACTACTTTGTATTCTTTCAAGAGAAGTTTAAACAGAAATTATCTTCGCATAATCCTCAATTTTAAGGTATATTTGCACCCAAATTTGCGGTATGAAAAAATTCAAAGAAACATGGGAAATTCAACAAAACTGGCAGCTATTATTTCCAGTTCTAGGACTTGTTGGTCTCTTATATTCATGTTTTAGATTGGCATCACTTTTTCCTTTTTTAGAAAATATAATTATACAACTGATAGCCACAAGTGTATTATTTATAGTCTTGTTAAAACTAACACTTTGGATTTTTACAAAGCTGGAAAATCGTTGGGTAGTTAACTATAAATGGGAATTAATTCGCATTTTTATAGTTTTTGCAATTACAGGAAGTTCGTCTTTATTTGTTGGAAGACCACTCATTAAGTTTATTGGAATTACTAAAGAAAACTTAAATCCTGCTATATACTGGATTTTATTCATTATAATTGGACTTATTTTTTATCAAATTCTATTGGTTACTTATGGCTGGCTATTTGGGCAGTTTAAGTTTTTCTGGGAATTTGAAAAGAAAATGCTCAAACGCTTCGGTTTAAAACGATTTTTAGATTAGTGCAAGAATTTAAGAAACATATCATTTTTAAAGGATTTACTGTACTTTTAGTATGGACAATACTCTTGCCTGCT
>DIAL01000133.1:84592-86942 GCA_002414705.1 Flavobacteriaceae bacterium UBA5079 | reverse complement strand
CTATAATTTTGAATTCAGCAGAATCGCCTTTCTTCAATTTCTTACCATCTTCTTTTTCAAGATGACGAGACGGTACGAAAGCTACAATATCTTCATTAAAATCAATAGTTGCACCCTTGTCAACGATTTCAGTTAATTCAGCTGTATGAAGCGTTCCTACTGCGAATTCAGTTTCATATTTATCCCAAGGGTTATCTGTAGTTTGTTTGTGTCCTAAACTTAATTTACGACCTTCAACATCTAATTCAAGAACAACGACATCTAAAGTATCACCTACATTACAGAACTCACTAGGATGCTTGATTTTTTTAGTCCAAGATAAATCTGAGATGTAAATTAATCCATCAATACCTTCTTCTAATTCAACAAATACACCAAAGTTTGTAAAGTTACGTACAATACCTGAATGCTTAGAACCTACAGGATATTTCTTCGTAATATCAGTCCATGGATCTGGCGTTAATTGCTTAATACCAAGAGACATTTTACGCTCTTCTCTATCTAACGTTAAGATAACTGCATCAACCTCATCTCCTACTGAAACGAAATCTTGTGCTGAACGTAAATGTGTTGACCAAGACATTTCTGATACGTGAATTAAACCTTCAACGCCATCAGCAACTTCAATAAATGCACCGTAATCTGCAATTACAACTACTTTACCTTTCACTTTGTCACCAACACTAACTTCTTCACCTAATGCATCCCAAGGATGTTTAGATAATTGCTTAAGACCTAATTGGATTCTAGATTTGTTTTCGTCAAAATCAAGAATTACAACATTTAATTTCTGATCTAATTCAACAATCTCATTTGGATGGTTAATACGAGACCAAGAAAGATCTGTAATGTGAACTAAACCGTCTACACCACCTAGATCAATAAAGACACCATAAGACGTAATATTTTTAACAATACCTTCTAATACTTGTCCTTTTTCTAATTGACCAATAATTTCTTTCTTCTGCTCTTCAATATCAGCCTCAATAAGGGCTTTATGAGAAACAACAACGTTTTTAAATTCATGGTTGATTTTAACAACTTTGAATTCCATTGTTTTATTAACATACTGATCGTAATCGCGAATTGGCTTCACATCAATTTGAGAACCTGGTAAGAATGCTTCGATACCGAAAACATCTACAATCATACCACCTTTAGTTCTACACTTAACGAAACCATTAACAATTTCACCTGTTTCATGAGCTGCATTAACGCGATCCCATGCTTTGATAACACGTGCTTTTCTGTGAGATAGGACTAATTGACCTGTAGCGTCTTCACGAACATCAATTAATACTTCTACTTTATCACCAACTTTTAAGTTAGGATTGTAACGGAATTCGTTTAATGAAATAACACCTTCAGATTTTGCATTGATGTCAATAATGGCATCACGATCTGTTAAGTGAATAACTTCACCTTCAACAACTTCATCATCTAAAGTGTCAACGAAATTTTCAGCTACTAATTTTTCAAATTCTTTTAATTGAGAATCTTCAACCTCATCAATACCTTCTTGGTAATTGTGCCAGTTAAAATCTTTTAAGAATTTTTCAGGATTTGCTTGTGCTTCAGATACTACTGGAGCTTCTGCAGTTTTTACTTCTGTTGCTTCAGTTGCTTCAACTTCAGCTTGTTTTGCTTTTTCAGCCATTTAATAAATATTAATAATGTCTACGATTTGCTTAATTTAGTTAATCTTAAACATTATGTTTTGTATTCTGTGTTGTTTTGGAAACTTTATGCGACTAACACACAGAAGGATTATTGTTTTTTAGTTTATTCCTTTTAATTTTCCAACGCGTCGCTAAAAGGAGTGCAAAAATACTATAATTTCTGCAATTAAACAATAAGTAATTTTCTAAAAATTAAAGATTTAGTGATTTTCTTGAATGGCTATTTCTGCTAGCTTAACAATTTTTTGAAATTGAGCGTCTCTAGTTAAGTTAGAATTGTCTATTTCAATAGCATCATCTGCTTTTAATAAAGGGGAATCTTCTCGGTTAGAATCTATATAATCGCGCTCTTGAATGTTATGAAGCACATCATTAAACGTCACATTGTCACCACGATTAATAAGTTCATCAAAACGTCGTGTTGCTCTAGTTTCAGCAGAAGCTGTCATAAATAACTTCAATTCGGCTTCCGGAAAAACAACAGTTCCAATATCGCGACCATCCATAACGACTCCTTTTTCAGAACCCATTTTTTGTTGCTGTTTCACTAGTTGGTAACGGACTTCCGGAATTGCTGCAACTTGGCTTACAAAATTAGATACTTCCAATGTGCGAATAGCATTTTCTATATTTTCGCCATTTAAATATACATCTGCAATTCCTGTGGTTTC
>DIAL01000133.1:74830-84506 GCA_002414705.1 Flavobacteriaceae bacterium UBA5079 | reverse complement strand
GTTAATTTGAAATAAACAACCACATCATGAAGTTTAGATACCAGTCCAACAACGTTAAATTGTTTGGAGTCTATAAATCCATATTTCATAGCGTAATATGTTACTGCACGATACATGGCACCTGAATCTACATAAATATATCCTAGATGTTTGGCTAATTGTTTGGCGACTGTACTTTTACCTGTAGAAGAAAAACCGTCTATGGCAATGGTTATTTTTTGCATTTATCTTAAATCTAATTGCATGCCGAAAAAATTGGCATTGGAAGCGCTTGTGTAACGAACATGCGTAAAACTAAATCTAAATTTATTCAATTTTAGTCCAATTCCCGCAGAAATACCTGAAAAATTTCGTTGATCTACAATCCGTAACTCCTCCCCTTTTCTAAAATTATATCCAACTCGAATATTAAAAGCACCTTCTGGGAATATTTCAGCTCCTAAAATAGTGTGTCTTATTACATTACCAAAGAAACCCACTTTCTCTTGTGTTTGATTGCCTTCTAAATCGGTTTCTGCTCGCGCAGGATTAGATACTGCAATTGGCCATTGTTGTAAGTTTTCAAATGTAAGATGCCAACGTAAAGGGACGTTTTCTAATGTTTGCGACATACCAAAGGCAACTTCAAGCGGTAATGGTTCATTTTGCCCTGCATACGTAGTAATTTGTAATCCTAAATTACGAACAACTAGTGTGGCTTGAAATTCTATATCCTCGTTTACATACATTAAACCAGCGTCCAAAGCGGCTCCGAAGGAATTGTATTGTTCTAATTTAGATGTAATTAATTTTACAGTACCTCCTAAATAGAAATCGGAGTAACCAATTTGTCGTGAATGTCCAAAAGAAATAGCGGCTTCGTTACCACTAAAAGAACCTGTAGAATTCCCTAGTTCGTCATACCCATCAAAACTTCCATAGTTTATATAGGTAACACCTCCAAAAAATGTTAATGCACGTCTGTCCCAAGTATAACCATACGCTGCAGTTCCATAACTTATACCTCCTAGATAACTAGAGTAATTAAGTGCTAATTGGTTATCCATTTCATCGTTAATGGAAGCTGGATTGGTTAATGCTTGCGTCACATCATAATCCAAATTGGTAAATACTTTACCACCTAAAGCGGCTTGACGTGGAGATGAAATTAAATTTAAAAACTGATATGTAGATTCACCACCTACTTGCGCAACCGCAGAAAGGCATAAAAGCAAGCAAAATCCAGTGGTAATTTTCTTTAACATATAGTGTTTCAACGAAAGTAAGTCTTTCTATAAACGGCTGCAAGTATAATTTATTTTTGCCTTATAAAAAAACCTCGAAATTATTTTCGAGGTTTTAATCTATGTAAGGTTACTTTTTACAGTTTTTTGGCATTCTTCACTTTTTGATTTGTAAGTGCGAATTTAATAACATCGCTCATTTCTGAAACATAATGAAAAGTTAATCCTTTTAAATATTCTGGTTTAATTTCTTCAATATCTCTTCTGTTATCTTCACACAATAAAATTTCTTTTATACGTGCACGTTTGGCAGCTAAAATCTTTTCTTTTATACCTCCTACTGGCAATACTTTACCACGCAGTGTAATTTCGCCAGTCATGGCTAAACTGTTTTTAACTTTTTTCTGTGTAAATAAAGACACTAAAGATGTTAACATAGTTACACCTGCGCTTGGTCCATCTTTAGGTGTAGCGCCTTCTGGTACGTGGATATGCACATTGTACTTATCAAAAACATCTGGATCTAAACCTAATTCTTCTGCGTTGGATTTGATATATTCCATAGCAATAGTTGCAGATTCCTTCATCACTTTACCTAAATTACCTGTAATGGTTAAGTTCCCTTTACCTTTAGATAAAATAGATTCAATAAATAAGATATCTCCTCCTACTCGTGTCCATGCTAATCCAGTAACCACACCTGCAACGTTATTATTTTCATACTTATCGCGTTCCATTTTTGGTCCACCAAGCACTTCAATGATAATTTCATTGCTAACCTTAACGCTATACTCCTCTTCCATGGCTATATTTTTAGCTGCATAACGTACCATTTTTGCTAATTGCTTCTCTAAAGTACGAACACCAGATTCGCGTGTATAACCTTCAACAATTTTCTCTAATTGTGGTTTAGCTATTTTTAGGTGTTTATCTGTTAAACCGTGTTCCTTTAATTGTTTTGGTAATAAATGGCGCTTAGCTATTTCCACTTTTTCTTCAATGGTATAACCGGTTACATTTATTATTTCCATTCGGTCCAATAATGCAGGTTGAATGGTAGATAAACTATTGGATGTGGCAATGAACATGACTTTGGACAAATCGAAACCCATTTCCAAAAAGTTATCATAAAACTCACTATTCTGTTCCGGATCTAAAACTTCCAACATGGCTGATGACGGATCACCTTGATGCGAATTAGACAATTTATCAATTTCATCTAAAACAAATACAGGGTTGGATGTTCCTGCTTTTTTTAAACTCTGAATAATACGTCCTGGCATAGCGCCAATATAGGTTTTTCGGTGACCTCTAATTTCGGCTTCATCACGTAAACCACCTAATGAAATACGCACATACTCACGTCCTAATGCTTCTGCAACAGATTTCCCTAATGATGTTTTTCCAACACCTGGAGGTCCATATAAACAGAGGATTGGCGATTTCATATCATTACGCAGTTTAATAACCGCTAGATGTTCAATAATACGACGTTTGACATCATCTAAACCATAATGATCCCGATCTAAAATACGTTGTGCACGTTTTAAATCGAATTTATCTTTGCTAAACTCATTCCATGGTAAGTCTAGAAATAAATCTAAATAATTACGTTGAATGGAATACTCTGCAACTTGCGGATTCATGCGTTGCATTTTAGCGAGTTCTTTTTCAAAATGCTTGGCTTCTTTTGTTCCCCATTTCATTTTTTTAGAACGCTTACGCATATCCTCTAACTCTTCATCATGACTCACACCGCCTAATTCTTCCTGAATGGTTTTCATTTGTTGATGCAAGAAATATTCCCGCTGTTGTTGGTTCATATCACTTTGAACCTTGGATTGAATATCATTTTTAAGTTCCAATTTCTGGAACTCCATATTCATATATTTCAACGTTTCAAGCGCACGTTCCTTCAAATCGTTTGTTTCTAATAAACGTTGCTTTTCCGTAACACTCAAATTCATGTTGGATGATACAAAGTTTATCAAAAATGAATTACTCTGAATATTTTTAATTGCAAAAGATGCTTCACTTGGAATATTTGGACTCTCCTCAATAATTTGAAGGGATAAATCTTTAATAGAATCAATTATAGCTTCGAACTCCTTATTCTGTTCTGCTGGTTTAGCTTCAGGAACATCTTCAATTGTTGCTTTTATATATGGATTCTCTGTTAATACTTCCTTTATTTTAAATCGCTTTTTTCCTTGAATAATAACCGTTGTGTTACCATCAGGCATTTTTAAAACTTTTAAAATACGCGCTACAGTTCCAGTTTCATGAATATCCGACGCTTTAGGGTTTTCAACAGCTTCATCCTTTTGAGACACCACACCAATAACCTTACTCCCTTTATTGGCATCGTTAATTAGTTTAATGGATTTATCGCGTCCAGCAGTAATAGGAATCACCACACCAGGAAACAACACCGTATTTCGTAATGATAAAATAGGAAGCGTTTCTGGTAAGGCTTCGTTATTTATTTCTTCTTCATCTTCAGGTGTCATTAATGGAATTAATTCTGAATTTTCATCAAAATCTTGAAATGACAAACTGTCAAGGTTTAAAAAATTAGATTTCTTCATAGATATATTTAAGTCATTCTGTCATTAATACGCTTAATTAACAGAATGATATTATGTTTTAATAATTTATTTTAAAAATATACAACTCGTATTCAGCGGCTTAATGTAGCGTTTATACTGTATATTTACTTACAATAGTCAATTAATATGCCATGAATTAAAAGAATGTAAAAACATTTTTTTTGAAAAGTGTAACATTTCAATTTTTGTAGCATCTTTATAATAACAATCTGATTTTTTTGACACTAACCACGAAAAATATTGAAGAGCTAATAGCTTTGTGCCAATCTGGTAACCAACAGGCGCAGTTGGAAGTTTATAACCGGTATTACAAAGCCATGTATAATACAGCCTTTAGAATTGTAAAAAATTCTTTTGAAGCTGAAGATATTATGCAAGAAGCATTTTTATCAGCTTTTACCAAGCTAAACACCTTGCAAGAAGCAGCCACATTTGGCGCTTGGTTAAAACGGATTGTGGTTAACAAAAGTATTTATCACTATAACAAAAATGGTAAATATCAAAATGTTCCAGTAGATGCTATTTTATATAAATTAGAGGACGAAAACTCTAGTATAAACAGTGTAGAAACAGAAAGTTCACCTAAAGTGAAAGTGATTATAAAAGCCATAAATAGCTTAAAAGACAATTACAGAATTGCGCTCAACTTACATTTAATTGAAGGTTATGATTACGAAGAAATTGGCGATGTTATGAACGTATCCTACGCAAATAGTAGAACGACAATTTCAAGAGCCAAAGAAAAATTAAGACAAGCCCTAGAACCTATTATACATTATTAAATTAATTATGATGAAACCAAACGATTTAGAAACGTTATTTAAAGATTTACAAGCTGAATTTAATATAGAACAGCCTGCAAAAAACCATGAAGAACGATTTTTAGCCAAGCTAAACAAGCAGTCAGCTAACCACAAACCTAGTGGTAAAATTAGAAAACTGTGGTTACCAATTTTAAGCATCGCCGCATCTATTGTTTTATTAGTTTCATTAGCTATTGGAACAAATTCTAATTCAGACGTTACAGGATTAGCAAGTGTTTCCCCAGAAATGGCTAAAACAGAAAGTTTTTTCACAGCTACTATTTCAGCTGAATTAAAAAAACTAGAAGCTTCATCTAATAACGAAACACGTTTGCTAATTAAAGATGCCATGGTCCAGTTAAACAGACTGGAAGCCGAATATAAAATACTTATTACCGACTTAATAGAAAGTGGACAAGACCAACGTGTTATTTACGCTATGATATCCAATTTTCAAAATCGTATAGAAGTACTAGAAAACACATTAAAACAGATTGAACACATAAAAGAATTAAACAACAACTTATTAGAAAAAACCCTTTAAAACATTTCTTATGAAATCAAAAATAATATATAAACTCGTCCTGATTTTTGCGCTATTACCTGTGGTGGTTTCAGCGTCTACAAATCCTGAAAAGAAAGATAAACATACCGAAGAAAAAACGATCAAGAAATCCTATAGTGTATCTGAAAATGCACGCTTAAAAATTGACAATAGTTATGGTAACTTGGATGTTATAACCTGGAATGAAAACCGCATTGAAATTGTTGTAAACATTACCGTTAGTGGCAATGATGAAGATAAGGTACGTGAGAAAATTGATGATATTACTGTTGATTTTGAAGGAAGTTCTAATTACGTTTCTGCACAAACTATTTTTAACAACCGTAAGTCTAATTCTTGGTGGAATTGGGGAAGCAATAACAGCATTAACATGAAGGTTAATTATGTAATAAAAATGCCCATGACAAATTCTGTTGATTTAAATAACGATTATGGCAGTATTACTCTGGATAAATTAGAAGGAAACGCCAAAATTAATTGCGATTATGGCAAAATAACGACCAAAGAACTCATGGGAACCAATAACCAAATTGAATTTGATTATACCAAAAACTCCTATTTCGAGTACATAAATGGCGGAACCATTAATGCAGATTACGGCGAGTTTACTGTTGCAAAAGCAAAAACCATTACTTTGGAAGCGGACTATACCAACTCCAAATTTGAAACCATTGAAGATTTAAAATACGATTGCGATTATGGTTCACTTACTGCAGATAGAGCCAATAATGTAAATGGTGTTGGAGATTATTTAACGGTTGTTTTAGGTGATATTTATAAAAACGTAACACTAGATTCTGACTATGGTTCTATAAAAATTAAAAACATGAAAGAAACTGCTAAAAACATAACGATTGATTCCGATTATGTGGGTATTCATATTGGTTTTGAAACGGGTTACCATTTCAACTTTGAAATAGACTTAGATTATGCATCACTTCGCAGTCATGACGGTTTCGAATTTAACAAAAAACGAGATGAATCTACTAGCAAGTATTATCAAGGATATTATGGTTCATCAAATACAACTAATAACATTAAAATAAATTCAGATTACGGAAGCGTAACTATTGATAAAAACTAAACATCAATTATTAAAACAATCACTAAAATCAACTATTATGAAAAATCAACTATTATTACTCGCCATACTATTATCTAGTGCTGTTGGCTGCGCACAATGGGGCGAAAAAATTTCAGGAAATGGAAACGTTGTGACTATTGAGAGAAATACAAGCGATTATGATGGAATAGCATGTGCTGGACCATTCGATTATATTTTAGTAGCAGGAACAGAAGGAAAACTTAATATTGAAGGTGAAGAAAACTTACTAAAATACGTTATTACTGAAGTAAAAAACGGGCAACTAATTGTGAAAACCGAAAATAATATAAACTTAAAAACAAGCCGTGGAAATACTATAAAAGTGACCATTCCGTTTAAAGATATTAACCAAGTAAGTTTAGCAGGTTCTGGTGATTTGTATACTAAAGACCAAATTAATGCCGATGAATTTAAAACTGATTTAGCAGGTTCTGGAGATGTTACTTTAAATGTCATAGCAAATAAAATTGAAAGTCATTTAGCTGGCTCTGGAGATATTACCCTAAACGGAAAAACAACCGATTTAGAAGTTACTATATCTGGTTCTGGTGATTATAGTTGTTATGGACTAGAATCTCAAAACACTGAAGTAACTATTTCTGGTTCTGGTGATGTACAAGTGGTGAGTAATGCGTTTTTAAAAGTTCGTGTTTCTGGTTCTGGTGATGTGACTTATAAAGGGAATCCTGCCAAAGAAGACACCAAAGTTTCAGGTTCTGGAAGTGTGAGTAAGCGTTAGAATTTGTCAATACGTTTTATAATAAAATAAAAAAAAACCGAAGTAGCTGTTATAGCTAGCTTCGGTTTTTTCGTTTAAGTAAATATGTTATTTTAATATGATAAGTCTATTAAACCTTGAGATAGACTTAAATCTGCACCATCTGTTCTGGTAACAATACCTCCAAAAGTTCCTTGAATAACACCTCCAGAATTTACGGTTATAGTGTTTGTAAAATCATCAAAACCATCTGTGTTTGGAAAATACTCACCACCATTAAGGGTTAACATAAAGTTTTGCATGATATCTACACCTGTAGCATCCTCCATAACTTCAAAATATATGAAATAATTAGCACCATTCTCTTCATTACTACCATTAACGATCATAACACCAGACTCTAAAACAGCACTATTTGTTGTAAAGTTTATATTCAAAGTTCCGGCAGTGACGCTCAAATCTCCCGAACCAGAAGTTCCAAAGGTACAGTCTCCCAAACCATCTATAATATCTTGTAAACTTCCATTCGTATCACCACAAGCTGCTATTTCATTTTGCAAAGCCGTCTTGTAGGCATTACATAGCGTTGTATCTGTGGTATTTGTATTATATGCAGCCTCTGCATTACTTGAAGCGGTTTGTGCATTCTGACATTCAGCATCTACAGATTCACAATCCAAACTATCTATTGTGTCTTGTGTTTCACCAGTTGGATCACCACATGCCGTAATTTGATTACGCAAAGCTGTTTTTAATGCGTTGCAAAGGGTTTCGTAATTAGCGTCTGTTGCATTAGTTAAATTTTGAATTGCTCCAATTGTAGCGTCTGCAGCTTCTTGACAAATTTCTTGTTGACCAGCATTTTCAATAAGCCCCTTATCTAGAGGTTCATTATCGCAGGAGGTAAAAGCGATAAGAATAATTGCAAGTGACAAACGTGTTACAGACTTGAGGTATTGTTTCATTGTAATATTTTTTTAATTAATAGAATAATTATGTTTTAAACTTTTTATGATTGTTTTGGCACTCTAAATAGCAACAGAATTCCAATGAGGAAAAATACAAATAAAAACAGAATAGCATTTCTCATACTTCCAGTAATCTGATCTATAGTTGCAAAAATAACCATACCAATTACAATTCCAATTTTTTCGGCTACATCATAAAAACTAAAATAGGAAGTCGTATCAGCAGTATCAGGTAAAAATTTAGAATAGGTAGATCGTGCCAATGCTTGAATCCCACCCATAACTAAACCAACAAAACCTGCTGTAATATAAAAATGAATTGGTGTTATTACAAAATAGGCCGCAAAACACAAGAGCATCCAAATAATATTAACGGCAATTAATGTTTTAATATTTCCAAATTTTTCCGAAGCTCTAGACGTTAATACAGCACCAAGAATAGCGACTACTTGAATCACTAAAATACTGACAATTAATCCCATAGTTTTTTCGCTGTCGTCTGCCCATAAAATTTCTTCTTCACCAAAATAAACGGCTATAAGCATGATAGTTTGTACAGCCATACTAAACACAAAAAAGGCAGCTAAATAGCGTTTTAATCGCAAATTATTTTTTAATTGTTTCCATACTTGGCGTAATTCTTTAAAGCCATTCAGTACGACATTTCGGGTTACTTTTCGTCCATTATTAACACCTTTTGGTAAAATATAAAACGAATATTGGCTAAATAAAATCCACCAAACACCAACCATAACAAAGGACCACCGCATCATAGCCATTTTAGCTTCACCGGTTTCCTGACTCATAACCATGGCAAGATTGATAATTAATAAAATAACACTACCTATATAACCTAATGAAAAACCTCTTGCACTGATACGATCCTGCTGCTCTGGAAATGCAATATCTGGCAAATATGAATTGTAAAAAACCAAACTGCCCCAATACCCAATAAGTCCCATAAAATAACAGACTAAACTGATGTAAATATGATCCAAACTAAACCAATATAAACCAATACAGCCAATACCACCTACATAACAGAAAAATTTCATAAAAGCCTTCTTATTTCCTACATAATCTGCAATTCCAGATAATAATGGCGACATGATAGAAACCACCAAAAATGTAAATGCCGTAACAAATGTTATAAGTGCTGTACTTTTAAACTCGTAACCAAAAGCAGGTACAATTTTAATTTCTGATATAAATAATGCTGAATAAAAAATTGGAAATATAGAAGACGCAATAGTTAGCGTATAAACCGAATTTGCCCAATCATAAAAAGCCCAAGCATTTAGAAGTTTTTTACTGCCTTTTGGTAGTGTTTGTTTCATAAAAAAAGCTGCTCTTTTTTTGAGCAGCTCCTAAAGTAAACAAATATTTTTAAACCATTAATATTTTCCTAATGGTCTGTAATCTGTAACACCAAATTTTTTCGCTTCAGCCTTTGCTTGAGGTATTAAACTATTTAAATTTTCTATACGTGACGCATTGGCTGGATGGGTACTTAAAAATTCAGGTGGTGCATTTCCACCACTAGCAGCTTCCATACGTTTCCAAAGTTCAGGAGCCTCTTCAGGATTATAACCTGCAACAGCCATAAGAATTAATCCTATTTTATCGGCTTGTGTTTCATGACTTCTACTAAACGGCAACATCACACCAACTTGAGATCCAATTCC
>DIAL01000133.1:70100-74729 GCA_002414705.1 Flavobacteriaceae bacterium UBA5079 | reverse complement strand
AGATCCAATTCCATAAGATTGATTAAAAATATCACGAGTCTGATTATCTTCAATTAACACATTACCTGCTAATGCTAATCCTTGTTGAATATATGCAGCACTCATACGTTGCTGACCATGGTTTGCAAGTGCATGAGCTACCTCATGTCCCATGATAGTCGCAATGGCTGTTTCATTTTCAGCTATTGGTAAAATTCCTGTGTAAAAAGCAATTTTCCCACCTGGCATACACCATGCATTAACTTGCTCTGATTGTATAAGATTATATTCCCATTTATAATCCTTTAAATACCCTTCATAACCATTAGCATTTAACCAACGCTCGGAAGCTGTGGCAATACGCTGACCTACACGCTTAATCATTTCAGAATCAGCTGTACCTGTTATAACCTTATTTTCGGTAAGTACTTGATTATATTGTTGAAAAGAAGTTGGAAATAATTGATCGTTAGACACTAAAGCCATTGTTTGATTTCCTGTAAACGGATTTGTAGCGCAGGAAACTATGAGTAGGCATATAAATAATCCTAATAATTTCTGTTTGAATAGCATGAGATATTGGGTTTTTCTAGAATTAAAAATACGAAATTTGGTTAAAATGAAAAACATTATTTAAATTATACCAACAAATATAAGTTATTAAATTACAAACCATAACGACCTGTTATGTTTTAATAATTTAAACGACTACTATAGTAAAAATTTAATAAAAACGCCATGAAATATATTTTAACTAGCTTAATATTTACGTTATTTTTTAATTGTAATAGCGCTGCTCAAAAAAAGAATTCAGATGAAACCAAATCATTTCCAATATCCAAAACAGAAGCCGAATGGAAGCAAGAGTTAACTCAAAAGCAGTTTTACGTTATGCGTGAAGCTGGAACAGAACGTGCTTTTTCAAGTCCGTTAGATAAAAATTACAAAAAAGGCACTTACGTTTGTGCAGCCTGTAACACACCTTTATTTAAAAGTGAACATAAATTTGATTCAGGTACGGGATGGCCAAGTTTTGATCGCGTCATTGAAGGTCATGTTGCTTTTGGAACAGATAACGATTTGGGGTATTCTAGAAATGAAGAACATTGTGCTACGTGTGGTGGACATTTAGGTCATGTGTTTAATGATGGACCTCGTGAAACAACTGGTAAACGCCATTGTATTAATGGTACAGCTTTAAAATTTATTCCTGAATCATAAAATAAAAGAGTTCTTATAAAAAATAGCATAACGAAAATCTGTATTTTTGCTATGCTATTATTAATTTATGGAAAACGATTTAATTACTGGTTTAATAAAACAGTTTAAATACTACAAAACTGTTGGAGACAAAACGTTAGACCAACTGACTTTTGATGAAATGACTTGGCAGTTTAACGACACCTCAAATAGTATTTCTATAATTGTTAAACATATAGTTGGCAATATGTTTAGTAGATGGACTAATTTTTTAACCGAAGATGGAGAGAAATCTTGGCGTCAACGAGACCAGGAGTTTGAAGCGAGTTACGCCAATAAAGATGAATTAATTTCTGCTTGGGAAAGCGGCTGGAAATGCCTTTTTGATGCCATTGAACCTTTAAAAAACGACGATCTAAATACGATAGTTTACATCCGAAATGAACGGCATTTAGTTTCTGAAGCAATCTTTAGGCAATTAGGTCACTATTCCTACCACATTGGTCAAATGGCACATATTGGAAAAATGCTTAAAGATAACGTATGGGAATCTTTATCTATTCCTAAAGGGAATTCAAGAGCTTATAATGAGGAGAAATTTTCAAAAGAAAAAAAACACGTTAGAGATGACTCGTAAAAACTAGATTTTTACACCATTATTCGTGAAAATAGTGCATTCGGAATTTAAAAATGATAATTATTTATTTTTCGCTCTTGATTTCGTAAATTCGTAGCTTCAAAAAACGATTAAAAAATTCACGATGAAATACGATATTATTGTTCTTGGAAGTGGTCCTGGAGGCTACGTTACTGCTATTAGAGCATCTCAATTAGGTTTTAAAACAGCTGTAATTGAAAAAGAAAACCTTGGTGGTGTTTGTTTAAATTGGGGTTGTATTCCAACAAAAGCCCTTTTAAAATCGGCTCAAGTTTTTGAATACTTAAAACATGCTGAAGATTATGGACTAACTGTAAAGGACGTTGATAAAGATTTTGATGCCGTTGTAAAACGCTCTAGAGGTGTTGCAGATGGCATGAGCAATGGTGTTAAGTTTTTAATGAAGAAAAATAAAATTGACGTTATTGAAGGTTTTGGAAAACTAAAACCTGGCAAAAAAGTAGACGTTGATGGAAAAGAATATTCTGCCGATCATATTATTGTGGCCACTGGAGCTCGTTCACGCGAGCTACCAAGTTTACCACAAGATGGTAAAAAAGTAATTGGTTACAGAGAAGCTATGACTTTAAAGGACCAACCTAAAAAGATGATTGTTGTTGGCTCTGGAGCTATTGGCGTAGAATTTGCTTACTTCTATAATGCTATGGGAACTGATGTGACTATAGTAGAATTTTTACCAAATGTGGTACCTGTTGAAGATGAAGATGTATCTAAACAATTAGAACGTTCATTCAAGAAAAGTGGTATTAAAATCATGACATCTTCAGAAGTTACTAAAGTAGATACATCAGGAACTGGTGTAAAAGCAACGGTTAAAACGAAGAAAGGCGAAGAAGTTCTAGAAGCAGATATTATTTTATCGGCTGTTGGAATTAAGTCAAATATAGAAAATATTGGTTTAGAAGATGTTGGTATTGCTGTAGATCGTGATAAGATTTTAGTAAACGATTTCTACCAAACAAATATTCCAGGTTACTACGCTATTGGTGATGTAACGCCTGGACAAGCTTTAGCACACGTTGCTTCTGCTGAAGGTATTTTATGTGTCGAAAAAATTGCTGGTCAACACGTAGAAGCTTTAGATTATGGAAACATTCCTGGTTGTACGTATGCGTATCCTGAAATTGCTTCTGTTGGTTTAACGGAAAAGCAGGCTAAAGAAAAAGGCTATGAACTGAAAGTTGGAAAATTCCCGTTCTCTGCTTCTGGAAAAGCCAGTGCTTCTGGTGCTAAAGACGGTTTTGTGAAAGTTATTTTTGATGCTAAATATGGCGAATGGTTAGGTTGCCACATGATTGGTGCTGGCGTAACAGATATGATTGCTGAAGCTGTTTTAGGCAGAAAACTAGAAACTACTGGTCATGAAGTGTTAAAAGCAGTTCATCCACACCCAACTATGAGTGAAGCGGTTATGGAAGCTGTTGCAGATGCTTATGGCGAAGTAATACATCTATAAAATTATATTAAAATAAACATATAAAAGGTTCCTTAATTAAATTTGAGGAGCCTTTCTTTTTATAGCTTAAAATCGAGTCCTAAAAAGAGACCATTTGGCGAAATCTCTTCAAAACCAAGTGTATATTTCAAATGAATATCCAACGAGCGAGAAATTTGATAAGAAGTACTTAAATCTGCGCGTACTTTAAATTTATTTGAAAAGAAATCAATAAAATAATTTAAACTTGGTCCTGCCAAAATATACAAACCGTTAGCTACTTCATATTTTAAGTAAATAGGCGCATTAATAAATTTGAAGTCATATAAATTTGAAGTCATTAAGTCCTATATATAATACTTCTGGTTGAATAGATAAATCTGAATTCACTTGAATATCAGCAAAAACACCAGCATAGTAACCAACTTCAACTTCTGGATCATCTCCAAAACCTGCATCAATAACTTTAAAAAATGTAAGATTTAATCCACCTTTGATACCGAAATCTGTTTGAGATTGTGCTTTATAAATAGGTATACATATTAAAAGAAAACATACTAAATAGTGTTTCATAAAAATCTAAAAATAAATCCATCTCTAAAATAACGTTTTATAGTTATAATTATTGAAAGGACTAAATATCTTTTATATAAAACTGGTTACAGCTAATTCATAACTTTGAAGTCCGAAACCAACAATAACACCTTTTGCATTTGGAGCTATATAAGAATGATGCCTGAACTCTTCTCGTTTAAACGTATTAGATATATGTACTTCAACAACAGGTGTTTCTATAGCAGCAACAGCATCGCCAATACCAACAGACGTATGCGTATAAGCAGCTGCATTTAAAATAATACCATCAAAAGAAAAACCAGCTTCCTGAATTTTATCAATAATTTCACCTTCAATATTGGATTGAAAATGTTCCAAAGTTACGGAAGGATATTTCAATTTAATGGTTTCAAAAAACTCAATAAACGTTAAACTGCCATAAATATCTGGCTCGCGTTTGCCTAACAAATTTAGATTAGGACCATTAATGATGATAATTTTTTTCATAAAAGTAAAGGTATAAAAAAAACCGAAGCGTTTACTTCGGTTTTAAAATCTTCGTGTTTTTGAATTTACAGATTAAATGACAATCCTAAATTAACGGTAGACCAGTAATAATAATCACTAATACCAACATAATTAGCGTTAAGCTGAACGCGATTATTAACATTAAACCCAATCATAGGTCTAAAATAGAAACCACCATCATCAATATCACTTACTGCAATGGCATAACCAATATCTGCACCAGTAACTAAACGACTATTTAACTTTATACGTC
>DIAL01000133.1:69207-70025 GCA_002414705.1 Flavobacteriaceae bacterium UBA5079 | reverse complement strand
AATCTTCAACCTCAATTTCACCTATAAATGGCCCAACATAATAGCTGTCTCCAAATCCATGACCATAACCGGTTGCAGGACCAAGAGCAACTCTTGGGTTTATTTCAAATAAATAATTAGCATCTACGGTAAACCCAAATGTGAAATCGAATTGAGAGTCATTTACAGGAAAACCAATACTTCCACCAATATTAAAACCAGATTGAGCATAGGAAAAAGCGGTTAATGCTAAAGCAGCAAAAAATGTTACAAATTGTTTTTTCATATCTGTTAAATTTAAAATATAATACTAAAATACTAATAATTTTAATAAAATTAGAATCCGAATTCTACACCAAAATTAAAGGAATTAAAACCACTACCTGAAACATAATTACCACCATTATACGTATCTCCATAATCTACACCTCCCGAAATACTTTGGAAAGATGCAATTAAAGCAATAGTCCCTAAATCGAAACCAAATTTTGGTCGTGCATAAAATCCTGATTTAGCATCGCCAGATACATTTACGCCAACACCTAAATCAAGACCACCAAAGAATTTACGGTCAGCAAAGTAATATCTAGCTGAAGCTGCAATAGGAATAAATGATGCATCTTTATAATCTGCAATAACAACAAATTCATCATCAAAATAACTATTGTAATTATAACTACCATCACCCACAAAATGGGTATAACCTAATAAACCACCAATTTCTAGGTTATCAATTACTTCAAATAGATAAGCACCATCAAAACCAAAGTTAAACGATGAAATATCACTAGCCGTACTTAATGGTATTCCTATATTAGCACCAACATAAAAACCACCAG
>DIAL01000133.1:65151-69072 GCA_002414705.1 Flavobacteriaceae bacterium UBA5079 | reverse complement strand
CACCAACATAAAAACCACCAGATTTTGCTTTTTCCACAAAATCATCTTGAGCATTCATTTTTGTAAAACCAAAAACTGCCATTGCAGCAAATAAGATTGTTTTTTTCATAATAATAAAGGTTTAAAAATTAATTCATAAGATACAAAAAAGCCATTGCTACTAACAATGGCTTTCAACTTAATCTTTTTTTGGTTTAGAATGTAAATTCAACACCTAAACCAATTGTTGACCAGTCACCACCATCAGCGCTAATTCCTGTGTAAGACACATTAGCACCAATCATGTCAGTAAAACTATAACCAACTCTTGGATGGTAATAAAATCCATCATAATAAAGATCAGTAATACCAATTGCATAACCTAAATCAGCACCAACATAAAATTTGTCAGTCGCATTAAAACGAGCTGCTACTGCAACTGGAATAAATTGAACATAATCATAATTTAAATCAAAACTTGAAAGGGATTCTGTTTTACCAAAAGCATTTGTGAAACCTGTTGCTCCACCGACTTCAAATTTTTCAGAAATTTCAATTAAATAAGCTGCATCCAATCCTAAACTAAATGAGGAAACATCTCCAGCATCACCAATTGGAAGTGCAAAGTTAACGCCTACTTTAAAAGACCCTTGAGCAAATGTTGTTGAAAGTCCAAATGCAGCAAATGCTGCCATAAATAATAATTTTTTCATAATTATAAGTTTTTAATTAATTGACTATTACAAGCTAAACACTTTTTTTCTAATTATTAATAATTTAATTACCACTTATTAACAATTTAATTAACAATAAAATTTAATGCCTTTAAATTCAAGATTTTAACAAATTAGTTATTAACATTTATTTAAGAACACATCCTGTTGTAAGCAGTTTTACATACATTTAAGTGCTAATACGTATTGTTTAGAATGACCTGGAAACATGCTTTAACGGATTTTAGTTTGTATTTAAAAATTGAACGCGGACTATCTAAAAACACCATTGATAGTTACAGTTTTGATATTGAAAAACTTATTCTTTTTTTAGACGATAATTCCATTGTTATTTCACCTATAGCAATTAATTCTGAAACCATACAACAATTTATTTACCAAATAGCCAAGAACGTCAATCCACGTTCGCAATCACGTATTATTTCTGGATTACGCAGTTTTTTTAGTTTTTTAGTTTTTGAAGATTATAGAGCTGACAACCCAATTGATTTAATTGAGTCTCCAAGAATTGGTAGAAAATTACCAGACACATTAAGTTTAAAGGATATAGACCGTATTATTGGCGCTATAGATTTAGCTAAAGAATATAATCAAATACGTATTGGAGAACGTGATCGTACCATGTTAGAAACGCTTTACGGTTGTGGTTTACGGGTTAGTGAACTTATTAATCTTAAAATTTCAGATTTATTTTTTGATGAAGGATTCATAAATGTTACCGGAAAAGGAGACAAACAGCGTTTTGTACCTATTAGTCCTACTACCCAAAAGTATATAAATATTTATATGAGCCAAGTCCGAACGACTATTAATGTTCAAAAGGAATATAATGACACCTTATTTTTAAACAATCGTGGCAAACAATTAACACGTGCGATGGTTTTTACGATTATTAAAAAACTAGCAAACGAAATAAATTTAAATAAAACTATTTCACCACACACCTTCAGACATTCATTTGCAACACATTTGTTAGAAAATGGAGCCGATTTAAGAGCTATACAAATGATGCTAGGGCACGAAAGTATCACCACTACTGAAATATATGTGCATCTGGATAAAAAGCAATTAAAGAAAGCTATCCAAACGTTTCATCCTAGAAAATAAGATTAAAACAATCTTGAAAACAAAAAAGCCCTTCATGTACTGAAGGACTTTTAATATATAAAATCTAATGAATTATTTAGCAATATTTACGGCACGTGTTTCACGAATAACCGTCACTTTTACCTGCCCTGGATACGTCATATCTGTCTGAATTTTTTGTGAAATATTAAACGATAAATCGGCTGCTTTTTGATCATCCACTTTTTCGCTTTCCACAATAACACGTAGTTCACGTCCTGCTTGAATAGCGTAGGCTTTTTTAACACCTCCAAAACCGAAAGCAATATCTTCTAAATCTTTTAAACGTTGAATATAACTATCAAGAACCTGACGTCTGGCTCCAGGTCTAGCTCCTGAAATAGCATCACAAACTTGAACAATTGGAGCTAATAAGGATTTCATTTCTATTTCATCGTGGTGAGCACCAATAGCATTACAAACATCATCTTTCTCACCAAATTTTTCAGCCCATTGCATTCCTAAAATAGCGTGTGGTGTTTCCATATCCGCTTCTGCATCTGGCACTTTACCAATATCATGTAACAATCCTGCGCGTTTTGCCATTTTAGGGTTTAAGCCTAATTCAGCAGCCATAATACCACAGAGTTTAGCAACTTCACGCGAGTGTTGTAATAAGTTTTGTCCGTAAGATGAACGGTATTTCATACGTCCAACCATTTTAATTAATTCTGGATGAAGATTATGAATCCCTAAATCGATTATCGTACGTTTTCCTACTTCAATAATCTCTTGCTCAATTTGCTTGGTTGTTTTCTGAACCACTTCTTCAATACGTGCTGGGTGAATACGACCATCAGTTACTAACTTATGTAATGATAATCTGGCAATTTCACGACGTACTGAATCAAAGCAAGATAATATAATGGCTTCTGGTGTATCATCAACAATAATCTCAACACCTGTTGCAGCTTCAATGGCACGAATGTTTCTTCCTTCGCGACCAATAATGCGACCTTTTACATCATCCGATTCAATATTGAAAACTGATACACAGTTATCAACCGCTTCTTCTGTTCCAATACGTTGAATGGTATTAATAATAATTTTTTTAGCTTCTTGTTGAGCCGTTAATTTAGATTCCTCTATGGTGCTTTGAATATATGCCATAGCATCATTTTTAGCTTCACCTTTTAACGATTCTACTAATTGAAATTTAGCATCTTCTGCTGATAAACTAGAGATAACTTCTAGTTGTTCAATCTGACTCTTATGTAACCTATCTACTTCGTCTTGCTTTTTGGCAATAACTTCTAAACGATGGTTATAATCTTTTACCTTTTCCTCAAGACCATCATTTAATTTTTTACTTTTTGATAGTTCTCCAGATAATTGAGACTCTTTATCTCTTGTGCGTTTTTCCGCATCCGACATTTTCTTGTCGCGAGATAAGATTTCTTTTTCATGCTCGGATTTAAGCTCAATAAATTTTTCTTTCGCTTGAAGTATTTTATCTTTTTTAAGCGATTCTCCTTCGCTTTTAGCTTCTTTTAAAATAGCTGCTGCCGATTTTTTAGCACTCTTTATAACTTTAGAAGCGTTATTACGTTCTAAAATTTTAGCAACAATAAATCCTATTATAATACCTAATAATATTCCACCTACAATAACAATTGTATTATCCATTTTCTAGTTAATTAATTTATATAAAAAAAGCCTGTACTAGAATAAAGTTTTGTATAAGCTCCTTAAAACAAGTTTAGGGATACCAAGCTGATCAAGGGTCTGTTCGAGATACTGAATAAATTCAGTACTAACAGCATGCTTTTACAACTTAAACTCACCCTTTTTAAAGAATTCGCGTTGAGTTTATCAAAAAAAATAACTAATACAGGCAGTAAACCTTTATTTTATTTATAAGAACGTTAAGAGTTAAAGTGCGCATCCAACAAATCGTTTAAAGCTTCTAACTTTGTTTCAACTGTTTCGTTTGCATAATCTTTATCTAATGATTTCTGTTCTACTTGAGAAGCAAATTGTAAAGCACACATAGCCAATACATCTTGCTTATCTTGAACAGAATAACTTTGCTCAAATTGTTTTATCATAGCCTCAATATTTTTGGCGGCTTTACGAAGCCCTT
>DIAL01000133.1:57946-64980 GCA_002414705.1 Flavobacteriaceae bacterium UBA5079 | reverse complement strand
GAAAGTTGCGCAATACAATGATCAATTTCCCGAATCAATGCGTTTATTTTGAGTTTAGTTTCTCTTTTATTTTCGTCACTGCCAAGCATGGAATTGGCCATTTTTAGCGCTTCATATTTTTCTTCCCAATTAACGATACTCGCTTTATGAGATTGAAGCATATTTTGAGATACTTGTAGTTCCTGTTGTAATTTTAAATTTGTTTCGTTTAAAATTCGTTGCTTGTGTAAAACCTTACTGATTTTGTTTTCTAAAGCATTTACAGTTTCTTCAATTTTACTCATGTATCATATCCATACTTATCTCACAAAGTTAACATACCTCAAATTAAATAACAATAGTTTTTCAATAAAAATTAAATAATTTACGTTTCATCTCTAAATCGCTCACATAGTAATGCTTACACTTTTTAATTGGTAAATTTGATTCAAATTGATATTTTAGCAACAACATCCATTATATGCATAAATTCCTCACGTTTTTTTTATTATTCGCGTTTCTTTGTCACGCTCAAAATCCGTATCCTGAAGATTATTTTAGGCATCCATTGGATGTAACCCTTATTCCTTCTGGAACTTTTGGTGAATTACGCTCCAACCATTTTCATTCTGGATTGGATATAAAAACACAACAACGTGAAGGCTTAAAAGTTTTTGCTGCTGCCGATGGGTTTGTTAGTCGCATTAAAATTGCACATTTTGGCTACGGAAAAGCTGTTTATATAACGCATCCAAATGGTTATACAACTGTTTATGCACATTTACAAGAATTGTCGCCAAGCCTGGAGGCTTACATTAAAAAATTACAATATGAGCAGGAAACTTTTGAAATTGAAGTGTTCCCTAAAATTGATGAATTACCAGTTTTAAAAAGTGATGTTATTGCTTTTAGCGGAAATACAGGCAGTTCAGGTGGACCACATTTGCATTTTGAAATACGTGATAATAACGAAAGACCTATAAATCCGTTACTTTTTGGGTTAGACATAAAAGATACAACCAAACCTATAATTACGGAAATTTATGCCTACCCTATTACGGATGATGCGCATATAAACTCCTCCAACGAAAAACAAAAATTACGTTTAATTAACAACAAGAATGGCGATTATACAGCCGAAAATATAAAAGCTTACGGCAAAATTGGTTTTGCTATTGAGGCTAATGACAGACAGGATTTAGCGTCCAATAAAAATGGTGTAGAAAATATTCAAGCATTTTATAATGGAAATCAGACATTCGAAATGGATTTTAAACGCTTTACGTTTGATGAATCTAGACTTCTAAACCGCTTTATCGATTATGAACATTATACAGACAAAAAAGAGCGCCTTCAAAAGTTATTTGTAGAATCTGGAAATAATTTAACAATGCTAAAAAAGATAGACGATTTTGGCTATATTAATGTTGAAGATAGCACATCAACAGTTTATAAAGTTCGTGTTAAAGATTTTCATAATAACGAAGTTTGGTTAACCATTAATATTGAAGGTTTAAAAACAACCGATTTAAAATCAAAAGAAATTAAAAAAACACCCTTCTATATTTATTCAACAAAAGCAAATGAGCTCATAAACAATAACGTTTCAGTTCATTTTCCGCAAGATGCTTTTTTTGATGATTTCTATATTAATTTTGAAGTTAACAATGATACCATAACCTTACATGATGATTCCATTCCGCTACGTGAGAATTTTTCCATAACGTATGACATTACTAATTTTAAAAATCAAGATTCCGATAAATTGTATATTGCACGTTTAGTAGGTTGGAAAAAACAATACACCATTTATTCTCAAACCTACAGAAAAGAAAATACCTTAACCACCTATGCAAAAACCCTTGGAACGTATGCTTTAACATTAGATACCGTTAATCCAACTATCAAACCTATTAATTTTGCTGAAGGAAAATGGTTAAGTAAATACCGTTTTCTGAAATTAAAAATTGAAGATGAAGGTTCCGGAATTTCAAATTATCGCGCCACAATTAATGGCAAATGGATTTTAATGGAATACGATTATAAAACAAATTTGCTGGTTTATGATTTTAACGATGCCATTTCAACTGAAACAAAAAATAATTTAAAAGTAATTGTTACGGATAATGTGGGAAATAATTCTACTTTTGAAACAACCTTTTTTCGAAAATAAAAATTACATAACTTGACATATAAATCACTTTCAGTTTTCGTTGTTCTATTGTTAATGGTTTCATTTACTGCCATGGCACAAACAGGAACCCTAAAAGGTGTTATTTTAAACAACACCAATACACCTATTTCAGACGTTAATATTTCTACAGAAAACGCAGGGACTACAACCGATGCTAATGGGTATTACAGTATAAAAATTCCATCTAATCAAGAGGTTACTGTTATTTTTACACACATTACTTTTAAATCCATCACAGCAACTTTTAACCTAAAAAATGGTGAGGAAGTCGAATTTCATCCGGTTATGGATGAGGCTGTTGAGCAAATGGCAACGGTTGTTATTTCTGGAAAAACACGCAAAGATGTTCAAGGTATCATTACACTACAACCTGAAACTATAAGAAATATTCCTGGTGCTAATTCTGGTGTTGAAAATTTATTAAAAACATTACCTGGAGTGAGTGGAAATAACGAATTGAGTACCCAATATTCGGTTCGTGGTGGAAATTTTGATGAAAACTTGGTATATGTTAATGGTATAGAAGTGTATCGTCCGTTTCTAATTCGTTCTGGACAACAGGAAGGATTAAGCTTTGTAAATACGGATATGGTTCAGAATGTCGATTTTTCCGCTGGTGGTTTTCAAGCTAAATATGGTGATAAATTATCGTCTGTTTTAGATATTACGTATAGAAAACCCTATCAATTTGGTGTGAGTGCCGATTTAAGTTTACTTGGCGCAAGCGTTTCGGCTGAAGGCAAAAGTAAAGATTCCAAATTTACAGGTATTGTTGGTATGCGTTACCGCGATAACAGTTTATTGGTAAATGCTAGAGAAACCGAAACCAATTACGACCCTGTTTTTGCGGATGTGCAAACCTATTTAACCTATCAGTTTACAGATAAATTTCAATTAAGTTTTTTAGGAAACGCGTCCATAAATAGGTATAATTATGAACCACAAACACGACAAACAAATTTTGGAACCCTTCAAAATCCGTTAGCATTACTTGTTTTTTATGAAGGCCAAGAACGCGATAAATACGAAACCTATTTTGGTGCCTTAAAAGGAACGTATTTAGTAAATGATAATGTAACGTTAAATGTCATAGCATCCACTTATCATACGATTGAAGAAGAACATTTTGATATTTTGGCACAATACCGTTTAGGAGAAGTGAACACCAATATTGGAGATGAAGATTTGGGTGAAGTGGAATTTAGCGAAGGAATTGGCGGACAATTAAATCACGGTCGGAATAATCTAGATGCTTTAATTACGACTATTGAACACCAAGGAAGCTATGAAAAAGATGATCACGAATTTGAATGGTCTGTAAAATATACGAATGAGGATATTCGGGACAGACTCGTAGAATGGGAAGTTATAGATTCGGCTGGATTTTCAATAAATCCACCAAGTTCAGATGCGTTTAACGACCAACCTTATACTCCTTACGAAGGACCTTTAGTGCCTTTTCAAAATGTACGTGCCAAAAACCAAACACAAATAGACAGACTACAAGCCTATTTACAATGGAGTAAACGTATGGATATTGGCGATAATGAAGCTTGGTTAAATGTTGGAGCTCGTGTTCATAATTGGACCGTAAGTGGTGAAGGTATTAAAAGCAATAACCAGACAGTTATTAGTCCGCGAGCGCAATTTGCAATAAAACCTAATTGGAAAAAAGACATGCTTTTCCGTATTGGAACGGGTTTATATTACCAACCACCTTTTTATAGAGAATTACGCGATTCTTCAGGAACGGTAAGACCAAATGTAAAAGCACAAAAATCGTTTCATATTGTTGTTGGAAACGATTATAGCTTTAAAATGTGGGACAGACCGTTTAAATTAACTACGGAAGCCTATTATAAAAAATTAACGGATGTTAATCCATACACCCTAGAAAATGTACGTATTCGTTACAGAGCTAATAACAATGCTGAAGCCTATGCATACGGTTTGGATATGCGTTTGAATGGTGAATTTGTACCTGGAACTGAATCTTGGTTTAGTTTTGGGTATTTAAAAACCGAAGAAAATATTGATAATCGTGGTTATATAGCTAGACCAACAGATCAGCGATTAAAATTTGCAGCGTTATTCCAAGATTATGTTCCTAATTTGCCTAAAATGAAAATGTATTTAAACTTGGTTTATAATACTGGACTTCCAGGAGGCTCACCAAGTTATGCAGATCCGTATGTTTATCAAAACCGTTTACCAGATTATAAACGTGCAGATGTTGGTTTCCAATACGTAATTGTAGATAATAAAGATGAATACCAAAGCGGTTGGCGTAAACCGTTTAAATATTTATCAATAGGGATTGAAATTTTTAACGTGTTTGATGCTCAAAATTCTATTACTAACACATGGGTGCGCGATGTGTATAGCAAACGTCAGTACGCTATACCAAACTATTTAGTACCGCGTGTTTTTAATGTGAGGACTAGTATGCGTTTTTAATAAATAATTTTCGAAAAAAAATTATAATTTCTAAATAAAAATTTAACATTTTTTTGATTTGCTACGTGCAACTTTATTCTACATTTGATTTGTGAAAACAAAATTTCAATTACCTATAGCTGTCTCATTACTCCTAGTTTATGTTTTAAACTTTGGAACAGTTCTTCATGATGTAATTGTAGAATCATTCTCTGACAATGCCTATAAAACCCAAACGACTCATAAACAAACCAAAGATGATTCGTCTAGTTATTACGCCTATCAAGATCTTGACGTTTTAGGCAACACTCCTACTGATTTTGAACCTGCAGATACTTTTACAGAACTCGTTGTATCCTGTAATTCCATAACGACTTTAGATGCCTCACAAACAGCTCGAGATAATCAATATTTTAAAGCAGGACAGTATATTATACCTAGTTATAATTCGCAAACCTGTATTTTCCCATTCCACGATTTTATTTAAAATCCTTTTTTAGTTTTTGTTTCGCTGAATTTTCAGCTACTTCTTCATGCTTTTAATTAAGCACATTTTAATCATTTAAAACAATCTAAAATTAACATATCATGGATTTAAATACCAGTATCATCGGATTAATTATTTTAACCATTATTAGTGTACCACTTGTGTACATTCAAATGTCTCAAAACATTCAAAAGAAAAAAGCTAAACATAAATTTATTGCAGACGCTAAAACCAATCAGGTTCATATTTCTGAAATGGATTTCTGGGGAACTTATTATGCCATAGCTATGGATAGTTCAGAAAATAAACTGGTCTATTCTAAAAAAACAGATGATGAAACTGTTTGGATTACTGCCGATTTAAATAAGGTGACCGATTGTTATATTCATAAAACCGAAAGAACGTTTAAAAATAAAACAACCAACAAAATTGAAACAGATCGAATAGATTTGGTTTTACGCACGAAAGATCAGAAAGATTATGTTTTTGAATTTTTTAACGTGGATATCAATGTTGAAATGACCAAAGAAAAAGTCTTATTAGAAAAATGGCAAGCACAAATTAAAAAACAGTTAGTAGCGTTTAAAGCAGCTGCTTAATGGTTTTAAATTAAGATTCAAAATTTAAGGTTCAAAGATCAAGTCTGAAATGCTTGTTTCTTTGAACCTTATTATTTTATAATTATGCCTTCACAAAATCCATTAAAACTGACATGACATAATCAATTTCTTCTTTAGTGTTATAAATACTGAATGAAAAACGAAGTGACGGTTTTTTCATATCTGTTTCACATAACACTTCATTTAAAACGTGAGAACCTTTACTGCTACCACTTTGGCAGGCACTTCCTTTGGAACAGGCAATACCTTTTAAGTCCATTTGAAACAATAAAATCAAGGCTTTTTCTGGAGGAAATGGCAAACAAACACTCAACAATGTGTAGGTGCTTTTTTCTAAATTTCCAGACAAACCATTAAAAACAACATCCGGAAAAGCCTGCTGTAATTCAGACATAAAATAGCGTTTTAGCTCTAAAACATAAGCACGTTCGGTTTCTAGGTTCGCATAAGCCATTGTAAAGGCTTTTTCTAATCCCACAATATTATGAACGGCTTCCGTTCCTGCACGAATACCACGTTCTTGTTCACCACCAAAAATTAAGGGTTTTAACCCAGAATTCTTCCTAATAAAAGCAAAACCAACACCTTTAGGTCCATGAAATTTATGGGCACTTACCGCAAGAAAATCGATTGGAACTTGCTGTAAATCTAATTCATAATGTCCAACAGACTGAACCGCATCGCAATGAAATAAGGCCTTGTTAGCTTTGCACAAATTACCAACACGTTGTACATCCAAAATATTACCTATTTCGTTATTTACAAACATGAGGCTCACCAAGGTTTTTCCGTGAGTTGACAGTAAAAGTTCTAAATCTGCATAATCCACTTGCCCATCAGCATCTAATTTTACATAACTCACTTTTATATCGCAGGTTTTTTCTAATTGCTCCACGGTATGTAAAACAGCATGATGCTCAATTTTAGATGTAATGATATGTGTAACACCCAAATCACGAATTGCACATTGTAAAGCCAAATTATCAGCTTCTGTACCACCAGACGTGAATACAATTTCGCCAGCGCTAACGTTTAATTGTTTAGCAATTGTTTTTCTAGCTTGCTCAATTAAAACCTTTGAAGAACGACCAAAACTATGGGTTGAAGAGGCATTTCCATACTCATTACGCATGACGGTTGTCATAGCATCTATAACTTCATTTCGTACTTTTGTGGTTGCTGCACTATCAAAATAAACTGCTTTCATAAACGTGTTTTCTCTGTAAAATATTCCTGCAAAATTACGGGAAATAAAATTATTTGTTCCCGATGACGTTGTATATTTAGCAATTCTTTTATTTTTGCCTAAAATAAGCTG
>DIAL01000133.1:50658-57903 GCA_002414705.1 Flavobacteriaceae bacterium UBA5079 | reverse complement strand
AAATAAGCTGTCCATGCGAAAACTAATTCTATTACTTCTATCATTTTCAATTGTTACATCGTGTGACGATGGTGATATTATTAACGTTGAATTTGATTTTGATGATACGTTTTTAGCGTGTGGCGAATTGGTTTTCTATCAAATAAAAGAAAATCCGTTTGAGTCATTATCACTTCAAATTACGCAACCAGCCATCACATTAGAAGATTTAATTGCGATAGATGATGATGGTAACTTAATAGTAGATACCGAAGTAGTCATTGATATTGAAAATGCTGGAAATCAATTTAATTACCGTTCATATAATAACAATCCCACAGCGTTGTTTTGTAATGATGTACCACCTTCCGATATTCAAATTAATGAAGATTTATCAAGCCCATCTGGCGATGCTTATATAAATGTATCCTTACTTGAAGATGATAATGATGGCATTACAGCCGATCTTGAAGATGACAATTTAGACGGTGATTTTAATCCTGCAACAGAACCAACAGATACAGATGGTGATGGTCTTCCAGATTATATAGATGTGGATGATGATGGCGATAATGTTTTAACATCAGTTGAGTTAGCTGATGACAATTTAGATGGTGATGATGATCCATTAACAAACCCAAGAGATACAGATGAAGATGGGATTCCAAATTATTTAGATGAAGATGATGACAATGATGGCACGTTAACTATTGACGAAGAAAATGAGTCAACTCTTGATCAAAATCCAGCTAATGATTTTACAAATCCTAATATAGCAGATTATTTAAATCCTGATGAAAGTGCTACACTTCCTGCAACCGCTTATCGTCCGCATCCAATAAATCAAGTATTTACTATTACGTTACGCGTTGAAGGGATTCAATTTCCAACCATAACGCAAGATGTTTTTGATATGGGAACTTTAAGCGATTCCAGATTAAATGAAATTCGTTTGGTAACACCGGATTTTTAAGCAGATTAGGCGCTACCTGAATTCTGAAAAATATAGACTTCGGTTGCACCAACTCCATACTTTTTGTAGTCTGCATCGTAGTATTTAACTTGGTCATAACGACCAAATAAGTATTCTAATTCTGTTTTAAGAACACCTTCTCCCACTCCATGTATAAAAACCATTTTCTGAATGCGTTTTCTTATAGCAAATTCTAATTGACCTCTAGCGGTATCCAATTGCAAGGTTAACATATCATAATTACTCATACGGCTAGAATTTTCAGTGAGGTGATGAATATGTAAATCTACTTCCATAGTTGGCTGATACTTTTCTTTAGATTTTCTAGTAGTTACTTGTTTTCGTTTTGGCTGTTCTTTTTCTCTAATAATAGCGTCTGCAGCACTTAAATCTATTTTCAGGGATTTGGTAATCACCAATTCATTAGGTTCAAAATCGAGCTCAAAACCATCAAGTGTTTCTATAGTTACCACATTATTTTTCAATTTACTAACCACGCCTGATAAATCATCATCTAAAACGGCAACGGTATCTCCAATATTAAATGTCTTCCTGTTCATTTTCTATATCTTTAGTTTCTGCATCAAATTTACTCGGAATTTTACTAGAAATTCTATAAATCCCGTACATTAAAATAACAATCCCAATAATTAAAAGTGTTACGTTTTTTTCATCCCTAGATTGACCGTAAATAGCTACTATACTACCAGTTAAAACTAATAAATAACTTATAATTTGTTGTTTTTTCATGCTCTGGACGTTAATTCTTTACTGTTTGTCGAAATTAATATTAAATGTTGAAACAACATATATTTTGTATTCTTTTTTTTTGTAAAATTGCTTGATTTAACTATTTAAAAAACAGTTGATTATGAAAAAAACTACTTCAAAAAACAAGCTATTCTATTTCTTTATTTTTACGTTTTTAATTCAATTAGGTGTTTTTGCACAGGTTGGGATTGGGACTACAAGTCCATCATCTATATTAGATGTTGAAGTCAATGCAGCTGCAGATGGAATTGAAATAAACAATATAGCTGGAAATGGTGACCCAATTTTACAATACCAAGTCAATGGTGTTTCAAGAATAACTATGGGTATTGATGATAGCGATGCTGATAAATTTAAAATTGGTACGACTGCTATCACTAATAACACAAGATTAACTATTGCTACTAATGGATATATAGGTATTGGTGTTACAAATCCAGCATATCACTTAGATATGCAAAACAACAGAGCAAATGATTATTTGGCATATGTCGAAAATACAAATGCAACTGGATCAAGTTTAGCAGGATATGTTACAGGAACATTTAATGCTTTAGGAGGAGTCACTAACAATATAGCTGGATTAGCATCATATGGGGTTCACCTTCCTGCTACTGGTGATGGTATAGGTATTTGGGGAACTTCAAATAGTTCTGACGCTATTGGTGTTCAAGGAACCATACCAACAACTGGTTCATGGTTTGGCTTTGGTGGATTATTTTCAGGAGGTTTAGGGTATATAAATGGTCTTTATAATTTGTCCGACGAAAGAGTTAAATCCAATATTCAACCAATTACCAATGCTATAAATAAATTAAAGCAAATAAACGGAGTTTCATACAACTACAATTTGAATGAATATAATTACTTAACCAAAGGCGATTCAAGAACTTATTTAGGTTTTTTAGCTCAAAATGTAAAGGAAGTGTTTCCAGAAGCTGTAGCCGAAAAACAGCTTGCAGTTGTAGGCCCAAATAAAATGACAAATTCTGTAAATAAAACTGATTTCAAAAAAGAAATTTTCAATGTTGTCGATTACACGTCCCTTATACCTGTAACTGTTCAAGCTATAAAGGAACAACAGGAATTAATTGAGAATCAAAATGATCGAATTTTATCATTAGAAGCTAAAATTGTATTGCTGGAAAACAGATTAAATACATTAATTGATAATCAAGATTAGAATAAAGCTATAATTATGAAATATTTATATACATTCATTCTATTAACGGTTACTAATTTTTCTTTTTCACAATCTGATTTATATATTAGCAATGGTAGCTATGTATATGTTGATGGTAACGTCTTTACAAACGGAACAAATGCACCCTTATATGTAACCAATGATGTTAATTTAGACACCAACAGCCATATCTATTTGCGCAACGAGGCCCAATTATTACAAGGCAACAATGTAGGCAATTCTGGAACTGGTCGATTGAGCGCTTTTCAAACGGGTACAGCAAATACCTATGCTTACAACTATTGGAGTTCTCCTGTAGGTGTTAACGCTGGCGCAGCTGGAAACACCGCTTTCAGACCAAACAATAATATGCACCGTGAAACGGCAGCTCCTATTACCAGCACACCTTTTGGATACATAGCTGGCTATAATGGTACAGCAACTCAAATTGTTAGCTATTGGTTATATACATTTATTGGATTGACTGCTACAACAAACCCTTACGAAGATTGGATTGGTTTAGGAGGCGGTACATTGCCAGTTGGAGGAGATCCAAATGGAACGTTAGCTTCCGGCTACGGTTTTACTATGAAAGGAAATCCGAGTGGTGGACAACAGTATGATTTTAGAGGACGTGCAAATAATGGAAATATAACAGTTACATTAAATGCAAATAGAGAAACACTAGTCGGTAATCCATACCCTTCCGCTTTGGATGCACGAGATTTTATACATAATGTTTCAAATGCCTCACGCATGACTGGTACCTTAAAGTATTGGGAACAAGCACCAGGAGCTACGTCTCATAATTTATCGGATTATGTTGGTGGTTATGCTCTTTATACAGTTTCGGCAGATGGACTCACAGATTCTTTTGTTCCTGCACCATTTACCACCTATTTATTAGATGGTACAGCTACAAATTTTCCCGCTGGAACTGGTAATAAAATAGCGAGACGGTATATTCCAATTGGGCAAGGTTTTATGATTGAAGGCAACGGAACTGGAGGTACCATTACTTTCAATAATGCACAGCGTGAATTTTATAAACAATCTGGAACAGACAGTTATTTTTTTAGAAATCAGTATGATGACAACGAAGATACAACAGAAGAGACTACCTACAATGAAGACGGTTTTAATAACGTGCCAGCAGATTTTAAACGCTTCCGTATTAACGTTGATTTTACCGAAAACGAATTATATACACGTCAATTATTAATGAATTTTCATAATTCAGCAACAGATGGTTTTGATTATGGTTTGGAAGGAAAAGGAGATACACCTTTGGCATCTGATGCCTACTGGACATTAAACAATGAACCTTATATCATACAAGCTTTTAACTATGACGAAACTTTACGGATTCCGTTAGTTGTTAAAGTACGTGCAAATCAACCTGTTCGTTTTAGAATTTATGATGTTCAGAATTTTGATGAAAGTCAACGAATTTATATTCATGATAAAGAACATGATATCTATGTGAATTTAAAAGAATCTAATTATGATATAAATTTACCACTTGGCTTATACACAGATCGTTTTGAAATAACTTTTACTTCTCAAACGTTAGGAACTCCTGATAATACTTTGGCTGATTTTACCATCTTTCAAAACAATGAATCGTCTGAATTAAATTTAATAAACCCAAATTTTCGTGATATAAAAAATGTATCTGTTTACGATGTTTCTGGAAAACAAGTTCTAAATATTAAAAACCTACCAATTTCAGAAAAACAAATCGTTTCTACCAAACAGTTTAGTAATGGGATGTATATTGTTTCCGTAGGATTTAAATCTGGAATTAATTTGAATAAAAAAGTAATCATTGCAAATAAAAAGTAGAATATTCATCACTTTTTTTAACTTTGGCTAAATTCAATTACAGATATTTATGTCTTCACCAGAAGATTTTATGCTTCCTTGCTTAAACAAACAGATATTTGGGTTTGACTGTATGGGTTGTGGCTTACAGAGGTCTGTAGCACTTATTTATCATGGCGAATTATTAGCAGCATTTAAAATGTATCCAGCCGTTTATCCATTAATTGCACTATTTATCTTTATCGGCTTAAATATTTTCTTTAAATTTCAACATTCAAATAAAATTATTAATACACTCGCAATCGTGACCATTAGCGTTATAATTGGGAGTTTTACTTTAAAACTAATCACTTAAATTTTACACATGGAAAAACAAAGACTCAATCCAACACTCGTTTATGTGTTGGCTATTTTTGGACTATTATGCTGCTGTTTTGCTGGCTTTGGTTTTATTTTGGCAGGAATAGCCTTTTATATTGCTCACAGTCAAATTAAAAAGGCACAACTAAATCCAGACGATTACGATTTAAAAAGTGTTAACGCTATGAATACCGCTAAAACGGTTGCATTAGTGATATTAATAATTAATATTCTTTCCTTACTTTGGTCTATTTACCAAATTTATGCCATGGGTGGATGGGATGCTTATTGGGGACAATTTGACGAAGCTATGAAACAATTCCAGCAAGCTCAAGTTGAGTAAACTCTGATTTTTGAACATAAAAAAAGCGACTCACGTCGCTTTTTTTATGTTTATATAAGAAGATTTTTTATTTCTCAAATTCCTTCAATGTTTTAATAATAATAGATACACAATCCAATAATTGCGTTTCCGTCATAACTAAAGGTGGTGCAAAACGAATAATGTTTCCGTGTGTTGGTTTTGCTAATAAGCCATTGTCACGTAACGCTAAACAGATGTTCCAAGCCGTATCACTATCTTCATCATCGTTAATGACGATAGCATTTAACAAACCTTTACCACGAACCAAGTTTACAATAGAACTGGTTTCAATAAATTTATTTATTTCGCTTCTGAATAACTCACCAAGTTTGTAAGCGTTTTCTGCTAATTTTTCATCTCTTACTACTTCTAGAGCAGCCATAGCAACGGCTGCTGCTACTGGATTACCACCAAACGTACTTCCATGATTTCCAGGACGGATAACATTCATAATAGCATTATTTGCTAAAACAGCCGAAACAGGATAAGCACCACCAGACAACGCTTTACCCAAAATTAAAACATCCGGTTTTACTTCTGGCTCGTTAGAACAATTTTTATCAATACAGCTACAATTTCCACAAGTTGCTAATAAACGCCCTGTTCTGGCAATTCCTGTTTGAACTTCATCTGCAATAAATAATACATTGTATTTTGCACAAAGTGCTTTTGCTTTTGCTAAATAATCTGGAGCAGGCACATAAACACCAGCTTCACCTTGAATAGGTTCCACTAAAAATCCACCTACATTTGGGTTGGATTTTAAAGCGTTCTCTAAAGCATCTAAATTATCATAAGCAATTTTGATAAATCCGTCTGTGTAGGGTCCGAAATTTTTTCGTGCAACTGGATCATTGGAAAATGAAATAATGGTCGTTGTTCTACCATGGAAATTATTTTCACAGACAATAATCTCTGCTTCATTTTCTTTAATTCCTTTTACTTCATAAGCCCATTTTCTACAGACTTTTAAAGCAGTTTCAACGGCTTCAGCACCTGTATTCATGGGTAATAATTTATCGAATCCGAAAAATTCGCATGCAAATTTCTCATATTTTCCTAACATGTCATTATGAAATGCTCTAGACGTTAAAGCCAATGTAGATACTTGCTTATGCATAGCATTTACAATTTTAGGATGACAATGTCCTTGGTTAACAGCGGAATATGCTGAAAGAAAATCATAATACTGCTTTCCTTCTACATCCCAAACATGAACGCCTTCACCTTTAGCCAAAACCACTGGAAGTGGATGATAATTGTGAGCGCCATATTTGTTTTCTAATTCAATCGCTTCTTGCGATGTTACTTGGTCTAAAATAGCCATTTTAATAAATTTAAGTTGTTGAATAAAATAACCATTCCTACTGTACCTTTATCCTTTCGAAGTTTCGAAAATTCAGCGTGGGAGAGAAATCATCCCTAGGACTCGCAAATTACTAAATATCTGTTGCTTCTTAAAATATTTGTCACATGTTTTTTGCTACGAAAAAAGAAACTACTTTTGCAGCATGGCAAGAAAAAACAAAAAACAAATATTTACCAATGTCGAAGTTGTTGATGCTGGTGCAAAAGGAAAAGTAATTGGAAAAGCTGCAGATGGCAAAGTTATCTTTATGCCAAATGCGGTTCCTGGTGATGTAGTTGATGTACAAACCTTTAAAAAACGTAAAGCGTATTACGAAGGAAAAGCAACCGTTTTTCATAAACTATCTGATAAACGTTCCGAACCAGCTTGCCAACATTTTGGCGTTTGCGGTGGTTGTAAATGGCAAAATATGGGCTACGAGC
>DIAL01000133.1:46886-50542 GCA_002414705.1 Flavobacteriaceae bacterium UBA5079 | reverse complement strand
ACGAGCACCAATTATTTTACAAACAAAAAGAAGTCACCAATAATTTAACACGTATTGGCCATATAGAACTACCTGAAGTTACTCCAATTTTAGGTTGTAAAGAGCCCTACTTTTATAGAAATAAAATGGAATTTTCTTTTAGTGATAGCCGTTGGTTAACGTTAGAAGAAATTCAATCTGATAAAGATCTAGGTGACAGAAACGCACTCGGTTTTCATATTCCAGGTATGTGGGACAAAATTTTAGATATTAAAAAATGTCACCTACAAGCAGATCCATCTAATGCGATTAGAAATGCAGTGAAAGAATTTGCTATTGCTAATGATTTAGAATTCTTCAACACCAGAAATCAACATGGTTTATTAAGAACTATGATGATAAGAACAGCTTCTACTGGTGATATTATGGTGATGATTCAGTTTTTTAAAGACGATAAAGTTAAGCGAGAATTATTATTAGATTATTTAGGCGAAACGTTTCCTGAAATTACATCTCTTCAGTATGTGGTAAATGAGAAAGCTAACGATACCATTTACGATCAAGAGGTTATTTGCTACAAAGGTGACGATCATATTTTTGAAGAAATGGAAGGTTTGAAGTTTAAAATTAATGCCAAATCATTCTACCAAACCAATTCAGAACAAGCATACGAATTGTATAAAATTACGAGAGACTTTGCTGGATTATCAGGCAACGAATTAGTTTACGATTTATATACTGGAACTGGAACCATTGCACAATTTGTTGCTAAAAAAGCAAGCAAAGTGGTTGGTGTAGAAGCCGTTCCTGATGCTATTTTAGCTGCAAAAGCAAATGCACAATTAAATGGCATTGAAAACGTTGACTTTTATGTTGGCGATATGAAAAATGTGTTTAATCAAGATTTTATAAAAACACATGGACATCCAGATGTTATTATAACAGATCCTCCACGTGATGGGATGCATAAAGATGTCGTTAATCAAATACTAAATATTGCGCCAGAAAAAATAGTTTATGTAAGTTGCAACAGTGCAACTCAAGCTCGGGATTTACAACTTATGGATGCACACTATAAAGTAACTCGTACACAAGCTGTAGATATGTTCCCGCAAACACATCATGTAGAAAATGTTGTACTTTTGGAAAGAAGATAATACCTATGAAAAAACTAGTTGGCTTATTAATCCTAATTTGTTGCATTTCTTTTAGTTGCGAACGTGATGATATTTGTACATTAGATACGGTTACTACACCACGATTAACGATTTCTTTTTACAGTATTGAAAATCCTGAACAGCAAAACCCAAGAAACGTAGCTAGAATTCGCGTACAAGGTGTTGGAAATGAAGAAACATTACCAGATTTGGATGGTACAAAAAGTAGACAAATTATTCAACTTCCATTAAAAACAACTGAAAACACCACCCAGTATAGTATTTACAAAAACTATAGAGTTGATGAAGCTGGAAATATAACAGCTGGAAATGAAGACATCATAACTATTTCGTATGTTACAGAAGAAATTTACGTGTCCAGAGCCTGTGGTTTTAAAACGGTATTTAAAAATATTTCCATGACAGTTGAAGATGATGGTGATAGATGGATTCAAATTATTCAATCAGTAGACGATAATCAAATAATAGAAAATGAAAATGCAACAAACTACAACATCTATCATTAAATCCTGTTTGATTGGTATGCTGTTTTGTTCAGTTTCATTTGCGCAAAACGATAGTATTCCTTCCAACAAAAAATTAAGTGATAGCAGCAAACAAAAAGAAAAATATGGTTTGCGTATTGGTGGTGATGCCAGTAAATTACTTCGTTCGTTTTTAGACGATGATTATAAAGGTTTTGAAATAAATGGTGATTTCCGTTTTACAAAAAAATGGTATTTAGCTGCAGAATTTGGTGTAGAAGAAAAAACAACTACAACAGATTATATTGATGTTACCACCACTGGAACTTACATAAAATTAGGTGCAGACTATAATGCGTACCAAAACTGGTATGGTATGAATAATTTACTGTATGGTGGCTTTCGTGTGGCAGCTAGTAACTTTAGTCAGGACCTAAATGGTTTTGGTGTGTATTCTGAAAGTCAATATTGGGCTCCTCAATTTACTTCAACAGAATCCCAAGAGTACTCTGGCTTAAATGCAATTTGGGCAGAATTTATAGTGGGTTTAAAAGTAGAAGTCCTAACCAATTTATTTTTAGGAGTCAATGCGCAATTTAAATATATTGTAACACAAACTGAACCCAATAATTTTGAAAATCTATATATTCCAGGATACAACAAAACTTATGATAGCGGGAACTTTGGCTTTGGTTATGGGTATAATATTTCCTATTTAATTCCGCTTTTTAAGAAGGATAAGTAGTAGTTTCTTTGTCAGTGTTAAAAAAAGAAAAATTCCAATAAACAAATCCTAAATTCCCAAATAGTATTAATATGATTTTTACTTTAAAAACGTTCAACTAATCAACTTTAAGTCTATTTGGCTTTGTGAATTTGTAACTTTTTGACTTTGCATCTTTGCGCCTCCGTGACTTTGCGAGATAAACATTATCAACTTAACAACTCCACAACTTTACATCATTGCGAGAAAGCTAATCCCTATCCTGAAACTTTGCTTTTTTACTTCCCTCGTACATGACATATTTAACTAAACGCGATTCTAATTTGGCATTCATTAAATGTATTTTTCTAGAAGGACGCAAGCCAACATGTTTAAGTGCATCTAAATTAGAGGTAATAAACCAAGCATCTGTTCCTGGATAATTTTGTTTTAATGTATCTCCAATAGACGCATAAAACTTTTCCATATCAATATCTAGACGTTCACCATAAGGTGGGTTGAAAACCATGTGAAGTTTGGCATCACCAGCTTTCTGAGTTTTAAAGAAATCCTCATGCTTAATAGTTACAAATTCGTCTAAATGCGCATTTTTTATATTGTCTTTTGCTTTTGTAACAGCACTAGGCGATTTATCATAACCAATTATTTTATGATGAAAATCGCGTGTTTTCTTCAAAAGTGATTCTTCAATCTTTTCAAATAATTCTACATCCCAATCATTCCAACGTTCAAAAGCAAATTCTTTTCGCATTAAATTTGGCGGAATATTACAAGCTATCATAGCGGCTTCTGCTAAAACAGTTCCACTACCACACATGGGATCCATAAAATCCGATTGTCCATCCCAACCAGAAAGCATAACAAGTCCGGCTGCTAAAACTTCGTTTATTGGTGCAATATTGGTGGCTGTTTTATAACCACGTTTGTGTAAGGATTCACCTGAAGAATCTAAAGAAATAGTACACTGGTTTCTATCAATATGGACATTTACTTTTAAATCAGGAAAACGTAAATCTATATTAGGTCGTTCGTTGGTGGTATCTCTAAATTTATCTACAATAGCATCCTTGGTTTTAAGCGAAATATATTGAGAATGTGTAAATTGCTCGGAATGAACAGTAGAACTAATAGCCAGAGTGCCACTAGATTTCATATACTGACTCCAATCCATTTTATAGACTTGATCGTACAAATCTTGTTCATCTTTAATACGAAAACTATGAATGGGTTTTAAGATTTTTATAGCAGTACGCAAAGCTAAATTTGCTTTATACATAAACCCTTTATCTCCAGTAAAACCAACCATTCTAG
>DIAL01000133.1:43934-46778 GCA_002414705.1 Flavobacteriaceae bacterium UBA5079 | reverse complement strand
CCTTTCTGGATATCTAAAGCACCTAGCTGTAGTAGTTCGTTTTCTAGTAAATCCTCAAAGCCAAATAAGGTTTTGGCAACCATTTTATAATTATTCTCCATTGCAGACATTAAATAGATTGCAAAAATACAGTATTTTTGTGGCAAGACAACAGATTTTACTCAACAAAGACATTTTTTGGGTAACCAATAATTACTAAAAGTTAAAATCCCAAAATTGGGAAATTCCTATGGAAAACACAGCACAATGGTTTGCTTCTTGGTTTGACACACCGTATTATCACATACTTTATAAGGATAGAGATTATAGCGAAGCACAGCTATTTATGGACACGTTAACCAATTATTTAAATTTACCAGAAGGCGGTGAAATTTTAGATTTAGCTTGCGGAAAAGGGCGTCATGCCATTTATTTAAATTCGTTAGGTTACCATGTTACAGGTGCAGATTTGTCTGAAAACAGTATAAAACATGCCAAACAATTTGAAAATGACACCTTACACTTTCAGGTGCATGATATGTGCAAACCATTTAACAAACAATTTGATGCGGTTTTTAATTTATTTACGAGTTTCGGTTATTTTGAAAATGAAGCAGATAATTTAAGCACTATAAAAGCAATTCAAGCTGATTTAAATGAAACTGGTTTTGGTGTTATAGATTTTATGAATAGTGATTTTATTATTGATAATTTAGTACCCGAAGAAACTAAAACCGTAAATGGTATTGATTTTCACTTAAAACGATCTGTTAAAGATGGTTATATTATTAAGGACATTCAGTTTGAGGATGCAGGAACTCCCTATCAGTTTCAAGAACGTGTACGCGCATTTACTCTAAATGATTTTCAACAACTGTTTGATCAAGCTGGTGTTTATTTATTAGATATTTTTGGCGATTATAAGTTGCAGAAATTCAACAAAAACACATCAGAACGTTTAATTATGATTTTTAAATAATGTTACAGTATTTATTACCCATATTTGCGGTTATTATTGGCGCTTTTTTAGTTATTTTAACTCGTAAAAAAGCCTATTTTAATTTCAAATTACTGCTCGCTTTTAGTGGTGCATTCCTACTAGCTTTAACGCTTTTTGAATTATTACCAGAAGTGTACCACCATCTAGAAGCTAAACAAACTGGTCTTTTTATCATGTTTGGAATTCTAATACAAATAATTTTAGAATTCTTCTCCAAAGGTGCTGAACATGGTCATGTTCACGTTCATAATCATGGAAATGAATTTCCTTGGGCACTATTTGTTAGTTTATGCATCCATAGTTTTCTGGAAGGTTTTCCAATTCACGAGCATAACGACATAGTTTATGGAGTACTTATTCATAAAATTCCTATTGCAACTGTTATTACTGGGTTTTTATTACAATCCAAATGCAGCAAATTACAAGTTGTTACGTTTTTAACTCTTTTTGCTGCCATGACACCTCTAGGAACTTATATCTCAAATCATATTTCCATTGTTTCAGAATATATAAGCGCCATTAATGCCATTGTAATTGGTATCTTTTTACATATTTCTACAACCATTTTATTTGAAAGTGGTGAAGGTCATAAATTTAATCTCACCAAATTAATAGCAATTGTTTTAGGCATTGCTGCAGCTTACATGATATAATTGCTTTATGTTTTCAAAAGAAGAATCTAGACAACTCCGACAATTATTTTGGACCAGCTTTGGAAAGTCCTTTCCTAGAAAATGGATTTTATACGATACCAAAATTAAAGGGATGAGTTTTAAATTTCATTTTGACACCAAACAGGCTATGGTATCTATTGATTTAGAAGACGATTTGGAAAATAGAATTAATATTTGGGAAAAATTAGAGGCTTTAAAATCTATTTTAATAGACGATTATTTATCTGATGTTATTTTTGAAGAAGAACACTATTTAGATAACGGTAAAGAAATTTCTAGAGTTTATGTCCCATTAGAACGGAAAGTGTCCATTCATAACAAAAATACATGGCAAGAGGTCATGGTGTTTTTAAATGACACTATGAGTCGTTTTGAGGCCTTTTTTGAAGATTACAAGGATGTTATTAATCCATAATTGAGATTTTTTTTCAAATTAGTTTTAAAAATCACCTAAATTTACAGCAAAACAAGGCATTTTCATGACTTTTAATAAATTAGGGGAATTCAAATTTAAAACGTGATTTTCAGCTGTTTATATCCCATTGATTTCCTACATTTGCAGCCTCAAAAAAACAATATCTCAAAACGGAATTTATTGAGACTAAAAATTATAAATTATTATTAGATAATGGATCATCTTTTTACTTTTTCAATAACGGTATTTACTGGATTTTTTGCCATAATGAATCCGATTTCCAATTTGCCTATATTTTTGTCATTAGTTGGTGGTGCTAATAATGAGGCCAAATTACGTATCAACAAGCGTGCAGTTTTAATTGCATTTATTATTGTTGCCATTTTTGTCATTCTAGGTAAATTTATTTTTGAATTATTCGGAATCACCATTCCTGCTTTTAAAATAACAGGTGGTATTTTAATTTTCTATGTTGGTTTTGACATGCTTCAATCGAAAAAATCAAGCATAAAGAATTTAAAAAACACACATATTGATGAAAACATTGCTGTTTCACCATTAGCCATTCCTATTCTTGCTGGACCTGGAACTATTGTTACTGCTATGAACTTTGTATCGGATGCAAACTTTGTGAAAATTATTTTAGTTATTTTAATTTTTGCTTTTATGTGCTTTTTAACCTTTATCACGTTTCGTTTAAGCGATTTTATTGTACGAAAAATTGGCTATAATGTTATTTCTGTAGTCGGAAAAATCATGGGTTTAATTATTGCCAT
>DIAL01000133.1:43375-43826 GCA_002414705.1 Flavobacteriaceae bacterium UBA5079 | reverse complement strand
TGCCATTATTGGAACAAACATGATTATTGAAGGCATTAAAATTACGTTTAATCTGCCGTAATTTTAATCATTAAATCACGTAGAAAAAAACCATAACAAAATGGCTAAAAGCACCTGCTAAAACAAAAAGGTGCCAAATAACATGGTTGAATTTCATGTTATCAATGGCGTAAAACACTATACCTGCTGTATATGCAAAACCACCTGCAAACAACCAGAAAACACCATCAGGCCTTAAGTTTTGTGATAAATAGCTGAAATCGAAAATTATAAGCCAACCCATTAATAGGTAGAGTAAAACAGAAAAGATTTCAAATTTTCCGGTAAAAAAAACTTTCAGAACAATACCAAAAGTGGCTATTCCCCAAACCGTCCAAAATAAATACCAACCTTTACTTGCTTCAAGCGTAATTAAAGCAACAGGTGTGTACGTTCCAGCAATTAAAAAATA
>DIAL01000133.1:42934-43271 GCA_002414705.1 Flavobacteriaceae bacterium UBA5079 | reverse complement strand
GTTCCAGCAATTAAAAAATAGATACTTATATGATCCAGAATACGTAAATAGTGTTTGGACTTATCAGCTTCTACATAATGATACAATGTTGAAGAACTAAATAGTAAAATAATAGTAAGTCCATAAACTATAACACTAAATAAGCTCCAGTCTGTTTTATTAGAATTAAAAATAATTAAAAGTACCAAAGCTGCCATACCTGTAATGGCTCCAAGTGCGTGACTTATACTATTTAAGCGTTCTTCAAAAGGGGTTTGTATACGCATTAGGGCTTTTCTTTGGTCTGACGCCATTTGTTTGTTAATTCAAAAAAATCAAAATCTAAAGCAGATTCTTG
>DIAL01000133.1:36553-42775 GCA_002414705.1 Flavobacteriaceae bacterium UBA5079 | reverse complement strand
TTACGTTCCAAAACATCTTCAATTAAATAATCTTCCTTCACATTCCAAGGATCAAATTCTTCTTTAAGTGAAATATCAAATAATAAAGCTGTATTATTAAACCAAAAGGCGCGCCAACCGCTTCGTAAGTTTTTTATTAAATCGAAAGTTGTTGTTCCGGTTTGTCGGTGAATCAATTTTACAAGAATTTGACCTTCTGTTTTGGTTAATTTTTTTAATTCGGCAGAAAATTCTTCTTCAATATATTTCTGAATCAATTTAGCATAACGTCGTTTTTCACTGTCGCGTTCCAAACTATTTAAACGTTCATTTAAAGATTCCAACCGTTCGGCAGCTAATTTCGCATACGGATAAACTTTAATGGTTTTTCGTCTAATAATTAGGTAGCGATTCCGCTCTTCTTTACTATTAAATTTTAAGCGATGAAGCAACATAACTTCATTCAAATTTATAGCTGTTTTAGGTATAGAATCGCCTTCAATAAGAATATAAACCACATCTGTAGAATCCTGAACCTCCTCCTCCACTTGAGCAAAAAGTACCATAGGAAAAACTAAAAAAAAGTAGACAAATAGTTTCATGGTTTAGATTGAATCCAAAATCGTTCCAAATTGGATGCGTAAAATTAATAATTTTAAAACCCTTTAACCTTAAAATAGTATTAATATTGTTATTTTAGTGCAAAAATAATACAGATGGCAAAAAAGAGTATACTGAATAAAAAGTCTATGGACTTTCTAGAGAAATATTTAAATAATGCAGCGCCTACAGGTTACGAATGGGAAGGTCAGAAAATATGGATGAACTACCTAAAACCGTATGTAGATGATTTTATTACAGACACCTACGGAACGGCTGTTGGTGTAATAAATCCCGATGCGAAGTATAAAGTAGTAATTGAAGGTCATGCTGATGAAATTTCTTGGTATGTAAATTATATTACAGATAACGGACTTATTTATGTGGTAAGAAATGGTGGTAGTGATCATCAAATTGCCACAAGTAAAGTGGTTAATATTCATACTAAAAAAGGCATTGTAAAAGGTGTTTTTGGATGGCCAGCCATTCATACTAGAGATAAAGGAAAAGAAGAAGCTCCAAAGCCAGACAATATTTGTATTGATGTTGGCGCTAAAGATAAAGCTGAAGTAGAAAAAATGGGAGTTCATGTTGGTTGCGTAATTACATATCCAGATGAATTCCATATTTTAAATGGTGATAAATTTGTATGCCGCGCTTTAGATAACCGTATGGGTGGATTTATGATTGCTGAAGTAGCAAGACTTTTAAAAGAAAATAAGAAAACATTACCATTCGGTTTATATATTACCAATTCGGTTCAAGAAGAAATTGGTTTACGTGGTGCGGAAATGATTACACAAACCATAAAACCCAACGTAGCTATTGTTACGGATGTTACGCATGATACAACCACTCCAATGATAGACCAAAAAGTGCAAGGTTTTGTAGAGTTAGGTTCTGGTCCTGTAATTGCCTATGCACCGGCTGTGCAACAAAAATTACGCGATTTAATTACGGAAACTGCCGAAGAGAAAAAGATTCCGTTCCAACGTGCAGCCTTATCTAGAGCAACTGGAACCGACACAGATGCCTTTGCATATAGCAATGGTGGTGTGCCTTCTGCACTTATATCGTTACCTCTACGCTACATGCATACAACGGTAGAAATGGTGCATAGAGATGATGTAGAAAATGTGATAAAAATGATTTATGAAACACTACTGAAAATGAAAGATGGTGAAACATTTTCGTATTTCAATTAAATACTGAAACGCCTGCGAAAGTAGGCGTTTTTTTTAAGTCTTATATTTTTATTTATTAAATATTTAATGGAGGAACACATAGATATTGTAACAAAAATGGGAGTATCAACTGGTAAAACCGCCTTAAAATCGGAAATTCATAGTAAAGGCTATTATCATAACACCGCACATATTTGGTTTTACACGAAAAGCGGACAGATTTTATTAGCACAACGTGCAGCAAGTAAAACTATTTACCCCTTGCTTTGGGATGTTTCCGTAGCTGGACATGTGGATGCTGGCGAAACAATAAAAGAAGCTGCTATTAGAGAAATACAAGAAGAAATAGGCTTAACCATCACCGAAACGGATTTACAGAAAATTGGTGTTTTTCCATGTTTTCAAAGTTATGATAATGGTATTGTTGACAATGAGTTTCATCATACGTATATAACAGAATTACAAGTTGCCATTGAAACACTAAAACCACAAATTGGTGAAGTTGAGGCTTTACAACTCGTAACTATTAACCAATTTAAACAGTTATTAGAAAACAGCGAAAACAATTTATATTTTGTAGCTAGTAATCGCACGTATTATGAGTTTGTTATAAATACAATTCAAACATATATTAAGTAAATATTTTTTTCTATTTTTCTATAATGAATCTATTCCAAGTTGCCATTGCGCCTGTTTGTATCATTATTCTGTACATATATCTAAAAGACAAGTACGAAAAAGAACCCAAACTACTCTTGTTTTATTGCTTTCTATTTGGTGCATTTGTCAGTGTAATATTAACAACATTACTTTATATTTTATTCGATTTTTATTTCGTTTTAGATAAAGCTAGCGTTCTTCAAATGTTTATCAGAGCGTTTTTTGTTGTTGGTTTTACCGAAGAGTTTAGTAAATATATTATCGTGCGTTACTATGCCCAACCAAAATCAGCTTTTAACGAACCTTTTGATGGTATTGTTTATGCCGTAATGGTTTCTATGGGTTTTGCTGCAACTGAAAATATTATGTACGTATTGGAAGGTGGTTATGAAGCAGCCGTTTTACGAGCGTTTACTGCCATTCCTGCGCATGCAACATTTGGTATATTAATGGGCTATTATATGGGAAAAGCCAAGTTTTCTAAAAATAAGAGATTGCTTAATCTCATCGGACTTTTGCTAGCCATTATTTTTCATGGTGCTTACGACTTTTTTTTATTCATTGATTTTATTCCAGGCGTTTGGGTTGGCGCATTTGTATCCCTTATAATTGGTCTGGTATTATCCCGAAACGCTATTAAACGTCATCAAAATAACTCCCATTTCAAACTATAGCAAATTAGCAAAAACGGCACAAACTAAATGTATCTTATTCCGTATATTTACACTTCAAAATATAAAATAATGAGTCAAAATTATCATACCAAAGTTAATAATACGTACGATTTCGATTTATCAACTGAAGCCGTTCAGGCATTAAATTCCATTAAACAAACTGAAAATTCATATCATATATTAGATGAAAATTCGTCTTACAAAGCGGAAATTATAAAGGCTGATTTTAATGCGAAAACCTATCATGTTAAAATTAATGGTAACCTGTATCAGATAGCTATTGAAGATTATTTAGACAGCCTGATTAAAGATTTAGGGTTTGAAATTGGCGCATCAAAACAGGTTAATGATATTAAAGCTCCTATGCCAGGACTCATTTTGGATATTGCTGTAAAAGTTGGTCAAGAAGTCCAGGAAGATGATACGCTATTAATTTTAGAAGCCATGAAAATGGAAAACGTAATTACATCACCTAGAAGTGGTATTATAAAATCTGTTTCTGTAAAACAAGGCGATGCAGTTGATAAAAGTCAGCTATTAATTGAATTTGAATAAAAATTAAGAAGCGCATTATACGCTTGAAAAAATAAAAAATCCCTTCCATTTGTGAAGGTTAGTATGGAAATGAAAAAAATATTAGTAGCAAATCGTGGAGAAATTGCCATTCGTGTTATGCGAACCGCAAAAAAAATGGGTATTAAAACGGTAGCGGTTTACTCCACTGTAGACAGAAATGCACCACACGTAAAATATGCAGACGAAGCCGTTTTAATAGGCGAAGCACCTTCAAATCAATCTTATTTAAAAGGTGATAAAATTATTGAAGTCGCAAAAAGTCTTCAAGTAGATGCTATACATCCTGGCTATGGTTTTTTATCTGAAAATGCCGCTTTTGCCGAATTATGCGAAGCCAATAATATTATATTTATTGGTCCAAAATCTAAAGCCATAAAAGTAATGGGTAGTAAGTTAGCTGCTAAAGAAGCGGTGAAACATTACAATATTCCTATGGTTCCAGGAACGGAAGAAGCTATTACGGATATTCCAGAAGCAAAAAAAATAGCCAAAGAAATTGGGTTTCCTATTCTAATTAAAGCCTCTGCTGGAGGTGGTGGAAAAGGGATGCGTATTGTTGAAAAAGAAGCAGATTTCGAATCGCAAATGAATCGTGCTATCAGTGAAGCAACCTCTGCTTTTGGTGATGGTTCTGTTTTTATTGAAAAATATGTTACATCACCACGTCATATTGAAATTCAGGTTATGGCAGATTCGCATGGAAATATAATTCATTTGTTTGAGCGCGAATGTAGTATTCAACGTCGTCATCAAAAAGTGGTAGAAGAAGCACCATCATCTGTATTAACCCCTAAATTACGACAAGAAATGGGTGAAGCAGCAGTAAAAGTAGCCAAAGCCTGCGATTATTTAGGCGCAGGAACAGTTGAGTTTTTACTGGACGATGCTCACAATTTTTATTTCTTGGAAATGAATACGCGTTTGCAAGTAGAACATCCCGTAACAGAATTGATTAGCGGTACCGATTTAGTGGAACTGCAAATTCGTGTGGCACGTGGTGAAGTTTTACCAATTAGTCAATCCGATTTAAAAATTAAAGGTCACGCATTAGAATTACGTGTTTACGCTGAAGATCCCTTAAATGATTTTTTACCTAGTGTTGGAAATTTAGAAATTTATAAATTGCCTAAAGGAGACGGAATACGCGTGGATAATGGCTTTGAAGAAGGCATGGATATTCCAATTTATTATGATCCAATGTTGTCTAAACTCATCACCTATGGAAAAACCCGTGAAGAAGCCATTGAACTCATGATTTCAGCCATTGCGGATTATCATATTCAAGGTATTGAAACCACATTACCTTTCGGTTCTTATGTTTGCAAACATGAAGCGTTTCGTTCCGGAAATTTCGATACCCATTTTGTGAAAAAATTCTATTCTCCAGAAGCGCTTAAAGCCGATCAAGAATCGGAAGCTAAAATTGCTGCAATGATTGCCGTAAAACACTATTTGGAAGAACAGAAATTATTAAGATTACCTGTTAAATAGAAATCTATCCGTTGCATTAACAAAACAAAATAATTAATCCGCTTTGCGCTTTTTGCGTCTTTGCGAGAAAATAAAAACCATACAACAAAACTTATATGGATTCAAAAATAAAAACCCTTAACGAAAAACTAGCTCAAGCCTATTTAGGTGGAGGTGAAAAACGCATAGAAAAGCAACACGCTAATAAAAAACTAATCGCTCGCGAACGTGTTTTATATCTTTTGGATGAAGGTTCATTTGAAGAAATTGGTGCATTAGTTACACACAGAACAAAAGATTTTGGCATGGACAAGCAGCAGTTTTATGGTGATGGCGTTGTTACTGGCTACGGAACTATTTCTGGACGATTGGTTTATGTTTTCGCTCAAGATTTTACAGTTTTTGGTGGTTCACTATCTGAAACGCATGCCGAGAAAATATGTAAAGTCATGGATTTAGCAGTCAAAGTTGGCGCACCAATAATTGGACTTAATGATTCTGGAGGCGCGCGAATTCAAGAAGGGGTAAGATCTCTGGGTGGTTATGCTGATATATTTTATCGTAATGTGCAAGCATCAGGTGTTATTCCGCAGTTATCTGCCATTATGGGTCCTTGTGCTGGAGGTGCAGTGTATTCACCAGCAATGACGGATTTTACACTCATGGTTCAAGATACGAGTTACATGTTTGTTACAGGTCCTAACGTAGTTAAGACTGTGACCAATGAAAACGTGACTAGCGAAGAATTAGGTGGTGCCAGTACACACGCAACCAAATCTGGTGTGGCTCATATTACGTCCACAAATGATGTAGAGTGTTTAGAAGATATCAAAAAATTATTAAGCTATTTACCTCAAAATAATCAAGAAAAAGCAAAAGATCTCCCTTTTGAATTAGCGGATGAAATGCGCAACGAGTTAGCGCAAATTATTCCTGATAATGCCAACAAACCTTATGACATGCATACGGTTATTTCAGGTATTATAGATACCGATTCCTTTTATGAAATCCATAAAGATCATGCTGAAAACATTATAGTAGGTTTTGCAAGATTAGGTGGAAAAAGTATTGGTATTGTT
>DIAL01000133.1:36146-36348 GCA_002414705.1 Flavobacteriaceae bacterium UBA5079 | reverse complement strand
TTGCCAATCAACCCATGTTTTTAGCTGGTGTATTAGATGTGAATAGTGCTAAAAAAGCTGCTCGATTTGTTCGCTTTTGCGATGCCTTTAATATTCCGTTACTTGTTTTAGAAGATGTACCAGGTTTTTTGCCAGGAACGGATCAAGAATGGAATGGCATTATTGTTCATGGTGCTAAATTACTATATGCCTTTAGTGAGGC
>DIAL01000133.1:34199-36020 GCA_002414705.1 Flavobacteriaceae bacterium UBA5079 | reverse complement strand
GTTATGAACTCCAAACATATTGGTGCAGATATGAATTTCGCGTGGCCAACTGCCGAAATTGCCGTTATGGGTGCCAAAGGTGCAGCCGAAATCATCTTTAAAAAAGAAATTAACGCTGCTGATGATCAGGATGCTAAATGGAAAGAAAAAGAAGCTGAATACGCCGATTTATTTGCTAATCCTTACAGTGCAGCAGAACGCGGCTTTATAGATGAAGTCATATTACCAGAAACTACCAGACGTAAGTTAATTAAAGCGTTTGCTATGCTTGAAGATAAGCAAGTAGAGAAGCCCAAACGCAAGCATGGGAATATTCCGTTGTAATATGGAAATCTAAAAGTGTTTTACTTTTTTAGGAACCTAATTAACAATTTATAATAATGCGCTTAACTTTCTGTAATCCTGAAAAGTTAAGCGCATTAAAATTTAATAGCTTTTTTATAATTGAATGATCAAGTGTTTTAAAACGCTGTTTTTTTAACAACGAATTAGCTAGAAAACACCTGTATCCTTATATATTATAAATACTTTTGCAGGATGCAAAATAACACCATCCAATCAGATAAAGTTAATATTGAATTTATTGCTTTAATGGCTTCTTTAATGGCTATTGTGGCACTTTCTATTGATGCACTGCTTCCTGCTTTACCAGATATTGCTGCAGATTTTGGTATTACAGATGCCTCAAAAAATCAGCTATTAGTAACCATGATTTTTTTGGGGTTAGGATTTGGTCAACTTATTTTTGGTCCACTTTCAGATAGTTTTGGCAGAAAACCCATTATATATGTGGGATTTATGCTTTTTGTTCTGGCTAGTATTTTATGCGTTTCAACTGGTAGTTTTGAACTTATGATTCTAGGCAGAATCATGCAAGGTGTTGGATTGGCTGCACCACGAACCATTAGTATAGCCATGGTTAGAGATTCTTATAGTGGAGATTATATGGCCAAAGTAATGTCCTTTGTAGTTATGATTTTTATTTTAATTCCAGTTATTGCGCCTACTATGGGACAATTCTTGATTACATTTTATAGTTGGGAATCCATTTTTTATGTCAATTTAGTTTTTGGTATTACTGTTATGTTTTGGTTCTGGAAAAAACAACCTGAAACACACGTAAAAGCTAAAAGAACCAAATTAACATCACACCTTTTTATTGCAGGAACTAAAGAGTTTTTTAGACATAAAGATGCCGTGGCTTACACATTAATTTCAGGATTAATAACAGGATCTTTTATGGTGTATTTAAGTACATCGCAACAAATATTTGAGCACCAATATAATTTAGCCGAATTGTTCCCATATATTTTTGCCAGTTTAGCAATTTCAGTTGGTTTTTCTACATTTCTAAATAGCACGTTAGTGTTACGTTATGGTATGAGACGCATTGCTTATACTGCTGCAGTTTTGTATTGTATTGTATCTATTTTGTACATTTTTATATTTACTTCTGGTAAAAATCCTGAAATCTTGGTTTTAGTTATATTTTTCGCATTACAATTTACAGCAATCGGATTTTTGTTTGGAAATTTACGTTCTCTAGCTATGGAACCACTTGGTCATATTGCAGGTGTAGGTGCAGCCATAAATGGTTTTGTTAGTACCATAATGGCAGTTCCTATTGCGGGTTTTATTGGAAGTTTTGTAACAGAAAGTGTGCTACCGCTATTTATTGGTTTTTCTATTTGTGGACTATTATCTGTTGCCTTATTTGCTTACGCTAAAAAAGTTATCAAAACGAAAGTGATTTAATAATAGCTACTATTGAAGATATAATATACTCCACGCCTATTGCTATTACGATGAATCCTATAACTC
>DIAL01000133.1:27114-34149 GCA_002414705.1 Flavobacteriaceae bacterium UBA5079 | reverse complement strand
GCATTAATACCAGATGCACCTAAAAATTTAACTATTAAAAAGGAAGATTTTAAAATTACATAAATACTTATAGTAACAAAAAGCATTGCTAATAAAATAAGAATAATATGTGTTGTGGTTTGGTATTCTTGATTTAAGGTAATAAGTAGCGAAATAGTTCCAGGTCCAGCTAACATAGGTATGCCCAAAGGTGTTAACGAAATCGCATCACGCGTGTGAATATCTTCTTGAATTTTGTCGCGCTTCATACCTTTATGCTCTTTAAATTTGCCCGTTAATAATGCAAATCCAGATGATGCTATAATAAGTCCTCCGGCTATTTTTAAAGCATTCAAGCTTATTCCAAAAAAAGATAAGATATATTTTCCTGCAAAAAATGAAAGTAATAAAATAATAAAAACATCAACGGCTGTCCAAAAAGCAGTTATTGCGCGTTCTTTTTTTGTGTTCTGTTGTGTTAAACCTACAAAAATCGGAACGGTTCCTAAAGGATTCATGATGGAAAATAAAGCTCCAAAACTAACTAAAAATAACTCCATTGTTTTTTTTACAAATTCAATGTTTTTAATCTAATTGAAAGTTATGTAAATCTTAAACTATGGTATTAATAATGTAAAATTTTACAACTATTTCCTTCGTGAGCGGTTTTTAGTCTTCTTTTCATTTATTCTAACATAAACTAATTTAAAGCGTCCATTTCCACTTTCACGCTTATCAATTTCAAAGTCATCAATAGAATTAATTAAAGGGGTTAGTTTAGCAAAACCATAGTTACGCGAATCAAAGTTTGGCTGTTTTTTTTGCAATAAGCTCCCAACATCTCCTAAAAAAGCCCAACCATCATCATCAGCCAAATCCTCAATTGTTTGTGAAATAAATTGAATGTCTTTCTTGGTTATTTTATCATAACTATCTTTAGTATCTGTTTTCTTCGTTTCTGAATCTGTTTCTGAATCCGTGGAAGCATGTTTTAATATTTCTATGTATATAAACTTATCACAAGCAACAATAAAAGGTTTTGGTGTTTTCTTTTCACCAATTCCATACACTTGCATACCAGCTTCTCTTAATCTGGTTGCTAACCGTGTAAAATCACTATCACTAGAAACCAAACAGAAACCGTTCACTTTCTCACTATATAAAATATCCATAGCATCAATAATCATGGCGCTATCCGTTGCATTTTTTCCTGTGGTATAACCGTATTGCTGAATAGGTGTAATAGCATTTTCAAGCAGCATATTCTTCCATTTTGCTAAATGTGGTTTGGTCCAATCTCCATAAATACGTTTTATGGTTGGATTACCATACTTGGCAATCTCTTCCATCATTTCTTTAACGTAAGCGCTCGGAATATTGTCGCCATCAATAAGTACTGCTAGTTTAAGGTCCATATGTTTAAAATTTTACTAAAGATAGGTATTCAATAAGTTTAGACATAAAAAAAACCGTCACATTTTTTTGAGACAGTTTTTATACGGTATTGTTGAGAAGATTAAAATTGTAAATCGGCAACAATATCAAACTCATCATAAATCACATTATCTTTTAAATTATCAAAAAAGCTAGCAGAACCGTAACGTACATTATATTTACTTCGGTCAATTTTTAAACTTGCTGTGGCTTTATTACCATAAACAGATAAATCAAAAGTAATAGAATGAGTAGTGCCTTTAATAGTTAAACTACCTGTTACTTCATAAGCATTTTTTCCTGTAGCTGATACTTTAGTAAATACCATATCGGCCGTTGAATAGGTTGCAACACCAAAAAAATCATCTGATTTTAAATGACCATCTAATTTGTCTTTGTCTTCACCAGATAAATCTGTTGATCCAATAGTTGTCATATCCATAACAAACGTTCCTCCTGTTAGCATATTATCCTTAAATTCTAATGTTCCAGACTTAATAGCAATAGTTCCTTGATGAGAACCACCTAATTTATATCCTTTCCATACCACGTTACTTTCTGATGCTCTAACTTGTTTTTTTTGTGCTTTCATAGTTGTTGTAAATGTTGCAAATGTTAAAATTGCTAATACTAATTGTTTCATTGTTATGTATTATTAAGTTATTAATTTATTACATGACAAAGATGAAACAGTTGCAACATTTAAAAAATGAACTAGTTTATTAAAAGATATTAAACTAGATTAACATTTAGCGTTCTTGGGCAATCTGACTTTTTATTTTACTTAAAAACTCTTTTGTTATTCCAAGATATGAAGCTACCATATATTGAGGAATTCGTTGGTCTATATCTGGATATGAAGCTTTAAAATACAAATACCGATCTTTAGCTGTCATAGTAAAATTTCTAATAATACGCTTTTGAGAAGCCGCTAAACCACGCTCTAATATTTTTCTGAAAAACTTTTCGAGCTTGGGTACAAGGGTGTAAACAGTTTCTATTGTATCGTAATGAAACTGAACTATTTCAGTATCCTCTATACATTGTATATTAAAATCTGCTGGCTTTTGATTTATAAAACTGGCAATATCAGAATTCCACCAACCCTCAACAGCTAACATGATAATATGCTCTTGACCATCTGCATCCACAACAAACATTTTTGAGCAGCCTTTGGTAATAAAACTGCTATGGCGACAAATATCACCTTGTTGTAAAATATATTGCCCTTTTAAATATGTTCGCTTGGTAACATACGTTTCAAGTAATCGCTCCTCCTCCTCTGTTAAAGACACGTAATTATTAATATATGCTAAAAGCGAGTTCAAAGCCATAGTACCAAATTTCATCAAAAATAGTGAAATACCATTTTATTATCGGTATGCTTTTTACAAATATCATCTTGAAGCATAGAAACTGTATTTTAAAATTTGGGATTTAAGTTTCAATAAACTATAGCTAATTAGCAACAAAAAGCGACTTCGGAATACATTCATTTACATTTTTCCATAACTTGCTATTATGAATACTATTGCGCAACGAATAGCCGACTTTTTAAAGAATCATCCACCATTTAATATCTTGGATTTTCAAGATGTACTTGCTATTAGTAAACGTATAGACGTTTTATATGTTGAACCCAAAACATTTGTATTTAATATAAATGAGCCAATTGCAAACGCTTTCTATGTGGTAAAAGAAGGTGGAATTGGTTTATATAGAACAAATAATCAATTAGTAGATCAGTGTGATGAAGGCGATATTTTTGGCTTACGCGCTTTAATGCGAGACGGACTTTATAAATTATCAGCTCAAGCGCTTGAAGAATGTGTTCTTTATAGAATTTCATCAGACATATTAGAGAAATACATTACGTCAAATTCTGAAGCCAATCGTGTATTACTAAAAATGTTTGCTTCCAACACCCTAATTTCAACCAAAGAAACATGGGATACAACACCAAAAGATGCGTTAACGCCTATTCTTGATTTTACTGAAGAACAATCTGCCAACTTTAGTAAAAATCCTATTCAATGTATTGAAACCACGAGTATTCAAAAGGCTGCCAAATTAATGACTTTGCATCGTGTTGGTTCTATTATAATTACTGAAAACAAAAAACCGATAGGCATAATTACAGACAAGGATTTACGCTCTAAAATTGCGACAGGTGAAACAAAAATTACCGAATCCGTAAAGATCATTATGTCTTCGCCAGTGAAAACATTTCCAGAAAACATCAGTATTTCTGAAGCACAGATTGCCATGCTAACATATAAAATAACACACCTATGTATTACAAAAGATGGTAGTCCTAATTCCGAACTAACTGGCATTTTATCTGAACATGATATTGTTGTTATTCGAGAAAATAACGCATCGGGTTTGGTGAAAGAAATAAAACGTACAAATTCCATTGAACAATTAGCGTCCATAAAACTGCGATCCGAAAAATTACTGGAACGCTATATGCAACAAAAATTACCAATTTCATTTATAGCAAAAATTATTTCTGCCATAAATACTGCACTTACAGATCAAGCCATTACATTCGTTTTACAGACATTAGAAAGCACGCCTCCTGTAACATTTTCATGGTTAGCTATTGGTAGTCAAGGACGACATGAACAATTACTCCGCACAGACCAAGATAATTGCCTTGTTTTTGAAAACGTTGCCGCTAAAGACTATCAAGCAACACAAATCTATTTTCTAAATTTTGCTCAAAAAGTAAATGATGCACTCCATACTATTGGTTTTGAATATTGCCCAGCAAACATGATGGCCAATAACCCTAAATGGTGTCTTTCGGTTTCAGAATGGCAAAAGCAATTTACCAATTGGATTAGCACACCAGATCCTGATAATTTAATGCTTTGCACTATTTTCTTCGATTTTGATTTGGTTTATGGCAATGAAAAGTTGGTAAACGAATTAACTGAAATTATTTTTAAAGCTATTAAAAGTCATGATATATTTTTAAATCATTTAGGTGTAAATGCACTTAAAAATCCGCCTCCTTTAAGTTTCTTTAGGAATTTTTTAGTCGAAAATTCTGGTGAACATCAAGATCAATTCGACATTAAAGCACGCGCTATGATGCCTTTAGTAGATGCTGCCAGGCTTCTTATTTTATCCAAAAACGAAGCTGGATTTAACAACACCATAGCACGTTATGAACGATTGATAACTTTAGAGCCTCAAAATAAAGATGTATATGATGCATGCCTTAACAGTTTTAAAGACTTATTGTTTTTTAGAACCCAGCAAGGTCTTACTAACAATGATTCGGGTCGCTTTATTAATTTACAAGCCTTAAGTAAAGCGGACAGATTGGATTTAAAACAAACCTTTCGCGCAGTTAAAGCTGTTCAAGAACTGATTCAAACACGATATCAATTAGCGCAATTTCTATAATATGGCATGGTTTAAAAAACACCCTCAACCCGATTTTTGGATGCGCTATAAAAACACGTTTCTAGGCAAACAACCCAATGAATTGAGCGCAATCCGTTTTGTACTTTTTGATACCGAAACAACAGGTTTAAATCTTAATAATGATCGGATATTATCTATTGGAGCTGTATCGTTTAAGGATGGTGTTATTAAAATTTCAGATCAGTTTGAATGTTATTTGGAACAGTCGGTTTTTAACAGTCAAACCGTTGCTATTCACGGATTAGTCAGAACAGGTAAACACCATAAAATGGATGAATTTGAAGCATTAGAACGTTTTCTGAATTATATAAAAAATGCCGTTTTAGTGGCTCATCATGCTGCTTTTGATGTTGGAATGATTAACAATGTATTAAAACGACACCACTTACCAAAGTTAAAAAACACGGTTTTAGATACCAGTTTTATATATAAAAAAACGAAATCACAAAGCGTAAGTGATACCCATTATAGTTTAGATTATTTAATAAAAGAATTCCATATTCCGGAACACGACAGACATACAGCTTCTGGTGATGCGTATATTACAGCGCTACTTTTTGCTAAACTTCTATCTTTACTTAAAAACAAACATCCAGATTTAAATTTAAGTCACCTAAAGACTCAAAAAAAACGTATTGGTTTATTGTAAAAACTCCCAAACAACCATTAAAGTTCAATGACTGTTTAGGAGTTTTTTTTTAAAATTATTTAGTAATTCTTCAGAAAAACTATAGCGCATTATCCATAATATCCTGAACCACTTCTGGATTTAGTAACGTACTAATATCACCTAAATTGCTCGTGTCCTTATGAGCGATTTTCCTTAAAATACGACGCATAATTTTACCACTACGTGTTTTAGGTAAACCTTGTGTAAACTGAATTTTGTCCAGCTTAGCAATTGGCCCAATGTGTTCTGTTATAATCTGATTTATTTCTTTACGTAAATTGTCTTGATCGCGACTTTCACCTGTATCTTTCAAAATAACATAACCATACAATGCATTTCCTTTTACATCATGTGGAAAACCAACAATAGCAGATTCTGAAACAGCTGGATGTTCATTAATGGCATCTTCAATAGGAGCGGTTCCTAAATTATGTCCGGAAACTATGATAACGTCATCTACACGACCCGTTATACGGTAATACCCAACCTCATCGCGTAAAGCACCATCACCAGTAAAATACATATTTTTGAAAGCGGAAAAATAAGTATCTTTATAACGCTGATGATTTCCCCAAATAGTTCGCGCCATACTTGGCCAAGGGAATTTAATACACAAACGACCTTCCACTTGATTACCTTTTAACTCGGCACCATTTTCATCCATTAAAGCTGGTTGAATACCAATAAATGGCAAGGTAGCATACGTTGGTTTTGTTGGTGTAACATATGGAATTGGTGTAATCATAATACCACCAGTTTCAGTTTGCCACCAGGTATCTACAATCGGGCTTTTCTTTTTTCCTACATTATCATTATACCAATGCCAAGCTTCTTCATTTATAGGTTCGCCAACGGAACCCAATACTTTTAACGAGCTCAAATCGTAACTGTCTACCAATTCCGAACCTTGTTTTGCAAGTGCTCGAATTGCGGTTGGTGCTGTATAAAATTGATTTACTTTATGCTTTTCTACAACTTGCCAAAAACGTCCAAAATCTGGATAGCTTGGAACACCTTCAAACATAACGGTTGTTGCGCCATTACAAAGTGGCCCATAAACAATGTAACTATGGCCTGTAATCCAACCAATATCTGCAGTACACCAATACACGTCATTTTCACGATACTGGAACACATTTTTAAACGTATAAGCTGTATAAACCATGTAACCAGCTGTAGAATGAACCATACCCTTCGGTTGTCCTGTTGATCCTGAAGTATATAAAATAAAGAGTGGGTCTTCGGCTTTCATTACTTCTGCTTTGCATTGGTCTGAAGCTACATCTAATAATGGTTGTATCCACTCGTCACGACCTTCTTTCATGGTTACAGCGCTATTGGTTCTTTTTACAACCAACACACTTTCTACACCAGGACAATGCTCTAAAGCATCATCTACAATGCCTTTTAAATCGATAGATTTTGCACCTCTAAATGAACCATCAGAAGTGATAACCATCTTACAATCGCAGTCATTAATTCGTGTTGATAAAGCCGTAGACGAAAAACCTGCA
>DIAL01000133.1:17337-26984 GCA_002414705.1 Flavobacteriaceae bacterium UBA5079 | reverse complement strand
ACGGCTCCAATTCTAGCACAGGCTAATAATGCAATAGCTAATTCTGGAATCATGGGTACATAAATACACACACGATCGCCTTTTTTAACACCTTTAGATTTAAGCACATTAGCCATTTTATTAACCTGATGATATAATTGTCGGTAGGTAATATGTTGTGCCGTTTCGTCAGGACTATTCGGTTCAAAAATAAGTGCTGTTTTTTCGCCACGTGTAGCTAAATGTCTATCTATACAATTTTCGGTAATGTTTAGTTCAGCACCTTCAAACCACTTCACTTCTGGTTTAGAAAAATCCCAACTCAATACATGATCCCATTTTTTTCGCCACAAAAAGTGTTCTTCAGCAACTTCCTCCCAAAAGCTTTCGGGTTCTCTAACTGATTTTCTATAAACTTGATAATATTCTTCTAAATGCTTAATATGATAATTACTCATAATTGGTTAGTTTTTATGTATTCCTATTTGGTGATTTTGGTAAACCACCTTAATTTCTTCTATAATATTTGGATCATCAATGGTTGATGGGATGTTATAATTTAGTTCATCTGCAATATTCCGCAACAATTTACGAAGAATTTTTCCAGATCGTGTTTTTGGTAATCGTTCTACAACCAAAACATCTTTAAAGGACGCAACTGCTCCAATTTCATGCCGAACACGTTTAATAATATCTTTTTGAATATTTGAAACATCTTGGTCTAGTTCCGATTTCAAAACAATTAATCCCAATGGTTTCTGCCCTTTTAAATCGCAATGAACACCAAAAACAGCACACTCTGCAACAGCTGCATGTGCCGCTACAACTTCTTCCATTTCGGCAGTTGAAAGTCTGTGACCAGCAACATTTATAACATCGTCCACACGACCTGTGATAAAAATGTATCCATCTTCATCTTGATAACCGCCATCCCCTGAAAAATAATAGCCTGGAAAACGATCCAAATACCCTTTTTTAAAGCGCTCTGGATTTCCCCAAAGACTCATTAAGGTTCCTGGAGGCAAAGGCAATTTAACGGCAACATAGCCTTCAGCACTGTTTGTTGTTTCTTCACCATCTTCCGATAAAATGCGAATATCATAACCACATACTGGAAACGTTGCCGAACCTGGTTTTACATCTTCCTGTGCAACACCAACCATATTTGCTAACATAGGCCAACCACTTTCAGTTTGCCACCAATGGTCTATTACCGGAACGTTTAAATGCGTTTGCGTCCATTGCAAGGTTGCAACATCACAACGCTCGCCAGCTAAAAATTGATATTTCAAACAGGATAAATCGAATTGTTTTATAAAACGTCCATGAGGATCTTCTTTTTTAATAGCTCGAATAGCAGTTGGTGCAGTAAACATAACATTTACGCTATGTTCACTTATAACACGCCAGAAGGTAGAAGCATCTGGTGTTCTTATGGGTTTGCCTTCAAAAAGAATGGTTGTATTTCTATTAATTAGTGGTGCATAAACTATATAACTATGTCCAACTACCCAACCAACATCACTAGCTGCCCAAAAAACATCGCCAGGATTAACCCCATATACATAGCGCATGGAAAATTTTAAAGCCGTTGCATAACCACCTGTATCCCGAATAATACCTTTGGGAGTTCCTGTGGTTCCTGATGTATATAGAATGTAGGAAGGATGTGTAGATTCTACTGAAATAGCTGGTACAGATTTAGAACTATTTACTAATTCTGTATAGTCTATATCATAATTTTTCTTGGGAATATCTGCTTTCAAATGCCTATTGAAAACAATCACGTTTTTGGGTTTATGACTTGCTTGATTAATGGCTTCGTCTACAAATGGTTTATAAGGAATTATTCTATCAATCTCAATACCACTAGACGCTGTAATGACTGCTTTAGGTTTACAGTCGTCAATACGAATAGCTAATTCATGTGGTGCAAAACCGCCAAAAACAACGGAATGAATAACACCAATTCTAACACATGCCAACATAGCAAAAACAGCCTGCGGAATCATGGGCATATAAATAATTACTGTGTCGCCTTTTTGCAATCCTAAAGATTGTAAGCCACCTGCCAATTTGCTAACCTGATCATACAGTTCATGATAGGTTATTTTTTGTTTGGTGTTTGTAACTGGCGAATCGTAAATAATGGCATTTTGATGACCAAAACCATCCTTTATATGTTTGTCTATACAGAGATAACTTAAGTTTGTTTCACCATCTTCAAACCATTGATGATAGCCGTCTTTGGTGTTTGAAAGAATTTTACTTGGCTTAACAAACCAGTCTAATTCCTCGCTTTGTTCTTTCCAAAAATCTTGTGGATTGTCTATACTGTTTTTATAAAAGTCTTGATAATTCATGATTAGACTTTTTTTGAATTAAACAAGCCAAACCAGCGTGGGTTTAAGATTTTAAGCTTAATTAAAGCCCAAAGAATAATAACGAAACAAGCACCAATAACGACAGAATTTGTGGCACTAACAGGTGTTTCATTTTCGAATTTAATACGAAAATAAAGAGAAGCAATAACATAGATACTTATTATAATATCCGATGCCATTGGATTAATTTGAAATTTCATAATATGAATACCTTAACAAATTAAAATGCCATAATTACGCTCAAAAAATTGAGACTTTAATTGACTTTTTAATTTTAATTAAACATGATTTGTTTGCACACAAAACCAATGTATTAATCAAGAAGTTCAAGTATTTCTGAAACTATCTTTTTCACTGAAAACGGCTTTGATAAATATTTATCTGCTCCAAGTTTTAAGCCTTTTTCAATATCTGAAGCTTTATTTTTTGCGGTTAAAAACACCACTTTGGTATGTTTTAATCCGTTTTGTTTTTTTATGTATTCTAGTGTTTGGTAACCATCTACATTTGGCATCATAATATCCAACAAAACCACATCTGGTGTATTGTTTTGTAAAATTTGTAAAGCCTCACTTCCATCGCGTGCTATAAACACTTCAAAATCTTGTTTTTTGAAAGCATATTCCAGCGTCATCACTATATTTGGTTCGTCGTCGACGATTAAAATTTTCTTCATCATTATGCGTGCTCAAGATAATTAAAAGGGAGTTTAAAACCAAAGGTTGCTCCGCTTTTTTGATTGTTTTTTACCCAAATTTTTCCATGATGTTTTTTAATGATTTGCTGACTAATAGCCAATCCCAAACCGCTACCTTGTGGTTTGATAGTATTTTGCTCACTGGTTTGATAAAATTTATCGAAAATAAAATTTAAATCGACTGCAGAAACACCGCGTCCATTATCTATTACCAGTACTTCTATAGCACTATTCCCTAACCGATAATCAACAGTTATCTGTCCCGTGTCTGGCGGACAAAACTTAATGGCATTGGATAATAAATTGGTTAAAACCTGTAAAATACGATCTTCATCATAATTTACTGAAAACTTGTGAGGATTTTTATTTGTTATTCTAATCGCTTTTTTATTGGCAATATGCTGAATACTCGCTATGGCCTTTACAATTGTTTGTTGAATATCATGTGGTTTTAAATCCAACTCATCGCGTCCTGTCTCTAATTTTTCAAAATCTAGAATATTATGAATCAATCGCGATAAGCGATCAGAATCCTGAAGAATATTAGATAAAAATTGAATTTTAATATTCTGTGGCATATCATCATCTTCCAAAATAAGTTCGGTTGCTGCGCGAATACCAGTTATGGGTGTTTTTAATTCGTGTGCTACGGTATCTAAAAACTCATCTTTTTGTTTGTCTTTAGAAATAAGTGCTAGATTAACATCTTTCAGTTTAGACGTTAATTGTTCAAGTTCTTGAGATTTTTCTTGAAGTAATCTATTGCTGGCTATGGTTTCTTTGGATTCTTCTAGTATCTTCAACACTTCAACCAAACTAATCTGCTCCTCTTTTACCACACTTGCAATTAATATTTTTGCTGAAGAACTCCCAATACTTCCTGTGAGTAATTTTTCGGAAAAATTAATTAAACGTGCATCCGCCATTTGGGTATCTTGAGGTAAATTATACTTTGTAAAAAAGATACTTAAAGCACGATTTGCACGTGTTTCTCCTAAAAACCTTATAAGCACCTTTTTAATATCGGCAACATACGCTTCACCCTTCCAAACCAAAGCACTATCCTGAAGTGATGAATAGTTACGACTATCCACAAACATTTCGGCATAATTACGCTCGCGATAATGTCCTTTTTGTGTAAGAGAAAACACTAAATATAACAAAGTATTAATAGTAATACTCCAGAAAAAAGCGTGAGCAGGTGCACTTAAAAAGTCAATTCCAAATAAAGCATTGGGTTTTAAAGCTTCTAAATGAAATAAACCAAATTCCACAAAATCATTGGTGCCTGTAATCGTTTTCATTACAAATGGTAAAACCAATGTATAGAGCGACACACAGAAACCGATAATAATTCCTATAATGGCAGCTCTAGAAGATCCTCTATTCCAAAACAACCCAATAAAAAAACTGGGTGCCAATTGTGCAATAACAACAAACGAAATTAAGCCAATAGCATACAATGACAGGGCTTTTGAGAAAGCAATGTAAAAAAAGTATGCCAGTATAATGATACTAAATATGGAAAGTCGTCTAATGTTTTTAATATATTTTTCGTTACGTTCGGTTTGGTTTTTACTAAACGCATCTAGAAAGCCATACGGAATAATCAGGTTATTACTCACCATCGTTGAAAGCGCTAAAGTAGATACAACAACCATGGAGATTACAGCAGAAAATCCGCCTAAAAAAACGAGTAATGCCAAAAAGGTATTTTCGTGATGCAATGGTAATAATAAAGTGAAATATTCTGCATTCACACTATCAGAAAAGGTTAAGCGTCCAGCCCAAGCTATAAAAATAACAAATATGTTAAATAGCAATAAGTATAGAGGAAATAACCAAATAGCTTTTTTTAAATATTTTTCGCGATTATTTTCTAATACAGCAACCTGAAATTGTCTAGGCAATAAGAATATGGCAACAAATGAAAGCATAATCATAAAAGCCCAGTTAAAACCATCTCCAACATTATTAAATGTTGTTAACGATTTAAAATCTGCTAGTTGAGACATTTGGTTATAAATATCCGTAGTACCATCAAATAAATAGAAGGTTACATAAACTCCAATAATTAAGAAAAATAGTAACTTTAAAACAGATTCAAAAGCCACAGACGCTACAATCCCTCTATGTTTTTCGGAAGCATCGGTTTTTTAGTTCCAAAAAAAGTAGCAAAAACAGCGAGTAAAACAGCTATATAAAAAGTAGAATCGTCCAGAATATTTGTAGATACGTAGCTGGAATCGTCTGCCATAATTGAAAACGTATCTGAAAGTGCTTTCAACTGAAGCGATATATAAGGCACAATACCAACAAAGCAAACCAAGGTAACAAGCGCGCCTAAAAAGCGATTATTTCCATAGCGAAGAGAAATGAAATCGGCAATAGATGAAATTTTTTGTTGTTTAGAAATTCGAATTATTTTTCGAAGGATAACAATCCATAAAGGTGCAGCAATTACAGGTCCTAGATAGATAGGTAGAAAATCTATTCCAGAATTAGCTGCTATGCCAACACTACCATAATAGGTCCAAGCAGAACAATAAACAGCTAATGACAAACTATAGATGTATGGATTATTTACCCATTTACTTTTAGAATTTTTTTCGGCAAAAAAAGCAATAAAAAATAATATTGCTAGATAAATAATAATGATTAGAAACAAACTATAATTACTCATAGTGTCGTTTTAAAACTATATATGAAATAAGGATAGATAGTGCCCAAATAGAAAAAATAGCGACATACAGCGTTGGAATTCCAAACAGATTTCCAGTACCATTAAACATTAAAATTAAAGGAACATTGAGTATCACCATTAAAGCAATGGATAAAACAACCAATTTTTGTTCGTGACGTTTTTTCATATTGACAATTACGTTTTAAAAGTAAGAAAAAAAACCGTAGTACAGTTACACTGCAATACGGTTTTTAAAAAGTAACTAACTAAACTTTTAATGTGATGAAGCTTCTCCAGCTCCTGAAGGAATTCTGATGCTTTCAACAATTTCCTGAACGTCCATTGGTGGTGCAGGTGTCATTCTGGAAACAACCATAGAAACAACCACATTTACAATCATGGCAAAAGTTCCAAAACCTTCCGGTGATGTTCCAAACCACCATTCACTAGCTGGACGTGGATCCATTACACCTATTAAGCCTGTTTTAAAATAAATCATATAAAACAGCATAAGTACAATTCCAACAATCATTCCGGAAACAGCACCTTCTTTGTTCATACGTTTATCAAAAATACCTAAAACAATGGCAGGGAAAAAGGAAGCTGCAGCCAGACCAAAGGCCAAGGCGACAACAGCCGCTACAAATCCAGGTGGATAAATTCCAAAAATTCCAGCAATAAGAATAGCAACAAAAATAGCAATACGTGCTGCCATTAATTCGCCTTTTTCAGAAATATCTGGCTTTAATTGTTTTTTAATTAAATCGTGAGAAATAGAGGTTGAAATCACCAATAATAAACCAGCAGCAGTTGATAAAGCTGCAGCTAAACCACCAGCAGCAACCAATGCAATAACCCAATTTGGTAATTTAGCTATCTCTGGATTGGCAAGTACCATAATGTCACGATCCACATATAATTCATTTGTTTCTGAATTAGCATTAGAAATTAAACGCTCTCCACTAGCGCCACGCTCGTTGGTATAAATTGGTTTTTTACCATTTAAAGCTTCGCCAGCTACATATTGGATTTTTCCATCATTATTTTTATCTGCCCACGCAATTAATCCTGTGTTTTCCCAGTTTTTAAACCATTCTGGAATTTCAGTATATTCTTGGTTACTTACCGTTTCAATTAAATTAGTTCTAGAAAAAACAGCAATTGCAGGAGCCGTTGTATATAAAATAGCAATAAATAATAAAGCTAATCCAGCTGATTTACGTGCATCTTTTACTTTTGGAACTGTAAAGAAACGCACAATTACATGTGGTAGTCCAGCTGTTCCAGCCATTAATGCTAATGTAATGGCAAAAACATCCCAAGTGGATTTACTACCACTTGTATATTCTTTAAAGCCTAATTCTGTATGAAGTGAATCTAATTTATCCAATAAAAAAGCACCACCATCTACCTTGCTTCCCATACCTATTTGAGGGATAACACTATCTGTCATTTGAATAGATATAAAAATAGCAGGTACCATAAACGCAAAAATCAATACACAATACTGAGCGACTTGCGTGTAGGTAATTCCTTTCATACCACCTAAAAAGGCAAATATTAAAACAACGGTCATACCTATAATTACTCCGATATTAATATCCACTTGCAAAAATTGCGAAAACACAATACCCACACCGCGCATTTGACCTGCCACATAGGTAAAGGATACAATTAATGCACAGATAACAGCAACTGTTCTAGCTGTGTTTGAATAGTAGCGATCACCAATAAAATCGGGCACTGTAAACTTTCCAAACTTCCTTAAATAAGGCGCTAATAATAACGCTAAAAGCACGTATCCTCCAGTCCAACCCATTAAATAAACAGAACCATCATATCCCATAAAGGATATCAATCCTGCCATACTTATAAAGGAGGCCGCACTCATCCAGTCGGCTGCAGTTGCCATCCCATTTGCTAAAGGCGAAACGCCACCTCCAGCTACATAAAATTCTTTAGTTGAGCCAGCTCGAGCCCAAATTGCGATGCCAAAATATAGAGCAAATGTTAGCCCTACCAATATCCATGTCCATGTTTGTACACTCATAATATTATTTTTTAATTGTTAGGGTTTACTCGTCGAAACCGTATTTCTTATCTAATTTGTTCATTAATCTTACATATACGAATACTAATATTACGAATACATAAATGGAGCCTTGTTGGGCAAACCAAAATCCGAGTTTAAAGCCACCCAATCGGAAGGCATTTAATTCTTCTCTAAATAAAATTCCGCAGCCAAATGATGCTACAAACCAAATAAGTAATAAAATGGTTAGGTATTTTATATTTTCTTTCCAATATGCGCTAGCATGTTTTTGTTTTTCTGACATAATTTTTAGTTTTATAGGTAAATCATTGCTTGAAGTGAGATGATATTCTGATTAAAATCGCCAAATTCCTCATGCTTATATTCTAACGTTAATTTGGAATGATGACCACTGAAATATGCGTTAGCGCCTACTCCAAAAATATTTCTATTATCATCTACAGCGTCATAACTATTGGATGCATAGGAAACATAAGGTTGAAATCTTGTTTTAGCAACATCACCTTTAAATACATAACCTACGTGACCATATACCATTTGACCCGTTCCATAAGCACTAAACAAATAATCTTTACCGTAATCATTGGATTGAAAAGTAGCATAAGCCGTTAAAGCAGATCCATTATCGCCAATAGGCGCATCATAAAAAGCATCAACTGCAAAAATAGCCACATCTTCTCCTTGTAATTCGGTTTCGTTAAGAGAAACGGAACCACTTGGATGTAAGAAAAAACCAGCACCAACATTAAAAATGCGTTTTCCTCCTAAATAGGTACCCACTTTGTAGGGTAAGAAATTAGATTCCTGATCAAAAATATTATAATCGAAATATCCCGAATAAACCATACCAGCATCTCGTGAACCTAAAAGACGTTTTCCTCCGTAAACAGCAGATCCATTCGTTAGAGGATCGCGAGCATCTAATCCATTTGTGATGGCATCATTAATAGATACTTGATATTGAAATTTACCAAAAGCGCCTTTTCCATAAACACCAACGTGTCTTGCAAATTGATCTGATAAACCCAAAGTAGACCAAGATTGTCTATTATTATCTAAGGTCATCATATTTAATGTGCTCTGATTGTTTAATCTTGAAATACCATTAAAATAATGCAAACCACCACCAACAGAGTGATTTTTAGTTAGATTATACTGTGCCCAAACATCATGAAAAAATAGTTGAGAACCATTTCCTGTTCCTGTTGGACTTAATGTATTCGCGTTTAAATTATTTAAACCGAAATGTGTTAGGATTAAAAATTTCTCATTAATCTGTGCATACATAAGTACACGAGCACGTCTTAAATTGAAATTAAAATGACTTACATCATCTGGAACATCGTCTGTGTAAACACCTTGAACTTGCGCCCAAGATAATATGCGGAAGTATTTTTTACCATCCTCATCAAATTTCACTTTGTAGCCACCATTATAATCTGGTGCACCTTGTGAATACATAGTCCATTGACAAGCCATGATAAAGCTAACAACAAACAAGAGTTTTTTAGTCATAATTTTTTAGAGTTAATTAGTTAAAATTGGTTCTGTGTGCAGGACTAATCTCTAAAAATGTATGTTTAAAATAAAAACTGGTATATATTTATGTTAATTTAAAATAGTTAATCTCTAAATCGTTCCCATTTTATAAGCATAAACTTATCACCAAGTTCGGTTACTAAAACACCTGCACCAGATAAATTCTGGCTATCTAAAAAGAATTTAGAAAGCTCCACAGCGTTTAATATTTTATAGGTTGGATGGTAATCTGTTCGGCATGGTCTTTTAATATTATATTTCTTAACCCAGTTCATAATACTCACATGCGATATGCCCAAAATTCGTTCAATT
>DIAL01000133.1:12553-17159 GCA_002414705.1 Flavobacteriaceae bacterium UBA5079 | reverse complement strand
CATAGAGTTGTAGTGCCTTGTTTACGTAATAATCATCTATCTTTTTACCTAACTTATTTACGGTAAAAAAGTAATTGCAACTTTTACACTTGTAGCGTTGTCTATCATTTACAATACCACTTTTAATATGGGTATCTGAATTACAGTTTGGACAGAGTTCTATTTTCATATATACTAAATTAGCATAAATATATTAATTTAGCAATAAAAATATTTACAATACTTTTATAAGTCTTAAAATATCAAACTAAATGAAATATGATACAACAATTTTTAAGGTGCTTTTTATAACATTTCTTATTACCTATTTTTTTATATTAGCAGCCTAAACCCTTTTTCATGTTGAAAAACCACCTAACGCTTCTATTTTTAGCGGTCTTTCCTTTATTTACAATAGCACAAAAAAAAGCAGAACCAACACCTTTAGAAATACAACTAGCCGAATCGTTAAAAGAAACATTCCCAGACGATCACGTTGCTTCTGAAAGCGAAAATTATCACATTACTTTCGAATATAATAAGAAAACAGAAAAAGTTGAAGTGTTAGAAACCATAACCAAAAGGCTTATAAATTTAGATTCTAGAGCAGATATTCAAGTGTATTGCTTTTATGATGGTGAATCGGATATTGAATCCTTTGACATAAAATACAAAACGGATCGTGATGCTGATTTTTACATTCAAGACGAAGCTATTAAAAGCGATGATCTATTTCATAATGATGCACGTGTAAAATATACCAATTTAGACTTCCCACTTAAAGGCTATAAGTATCAAATTGAAACTGTAAAGCGTTATAAAGATATTAAATACTTTACTAGTTTATATTTTAATGATNNGATAAAATTGCTGTATATCCAAATTGTCTATTTCCTCCTGTAAAATTAATTGTCGAAGGTGTAATAGTATAAGTTTGATTTGCTTCTAATGTAACAGCTGTTTGTGCAACTCTCACTACAGGAATACGTGCAGAACCTTTTGGTAATGTTACTAGTTTATATTTTAATGATGATTATCCCACTGTAATAAAAACCGTTACTATTGATATTCCAAATTGGTTAGATTTAGAGCTTAAAGAAATGAATTTTAATGGCTTTCCTATTAATAAATCCACGAAAGCCAATGAAGATAATGACGGTAAAATTCACACCTTTACATTAGAAAACGTGCCAGCCATGTTTGATGATGAAAGTGCTCCTGGTCCTTCTTATATTTATCCTCACATCTTAATTTTAGCGAAATCGCTAACCTTTGATGGCGCAAAAATCAACATTTTCGAATCCACTCAAGATTTATATAACTGGTACAAAACGCTGGTGAATAGTTTGGAAAATGATAATACAGATTTACAAGTCAAAGTTGCTGAATTAACTGCAAACACTACAAACGACGAAGAAAAAATAAAAAACATTTACTATTGGGTTCAGGATAACATTCGCTACATCGCCTTTGTAGATGGTATTGCTGGCTTTAAACCAGATGAAGCTTCTAGTGTTTTCAAAAAACGTTATGGTGACTGTAAAGGTATGGCAAACCTAACCAAGCAAATGCTAATTGAAGCTGGTTTTGACGCGCGTTTAACGTGGATTGGCACTAACCGAATTGCTTATGATTATTCCACACCAAACCTATCTGTGGACAACCACATGATTTGCACCATTTACAACAATGGAAAACCTACTTATTTAGATGGAACTGAAAAATTTAATGCCTATCAAGAGTATGCAAACCGCATTCAAGGTAAACAAGTGTTAATTGAAAATGGCGATGAATTTATTTTAAATATTGTACCAAAAGCTACTGCAAATTTTAATAAAGAAACGGTTAATTACAGCTTATCGCTTGACAACGAGCAATTAAGCGGTACGGTTTCCAAAACCTACAATGGCGAAAGTCGCTCGGGATTATTACAGTATTTAAGTCAACTACAAACCGATAAAAAAGACACGTTTTTACTCTATTTTTTAAATGGAGGCGACTCAAATATTAAGGTCGAAGACATAATAACATCCAATTTATCAGATAGAGAAATTCCAGTAAACATTGATTATAATATAACTATTAACAATGCGGTTTCTTCTTTTGATGATACCATGTACATTGATTTAGATTTAGAAAAAGAATTATCAGGTTACAATTTTGAAAAACGTAAAACCGATTATGTTTTCGATTACAAAAAGCATTTAGAATCCACAACCACCCTAAAAATTCCTGATGGTTATAAAATAGGGAGTTTACCAAAGGACATTGCTATTACAAATGATAATTATAATTTAAAAGTATCCTTCAAGCAAAGTGATAATACCATTATTTACAAGAAAAATTTTGAAATAACCGAAAGTGTTATTAAAAAAACAGGCTTTAATGAATGGAATGATTTCATAAAAAACCTAAACACACTTTACAACGAGCAGATTACGCTAACCAAACAATAAAATCCCATGAAAATAAAATTACTCCTACTATGCAGCTTTGCATACACGTCCCTATTTTTCGGACAATCCAAACTAGAACAGGAAGCCCAAGCTTTTTTTTGGGGAGAAAACGACAACTACAAAAATAAAGTTGATATTCCAGAAAAATGGGAGAACGAATCGGCTGTCATTATATATAAAAATGAAAACTATGATTTTCATAAATTCGGAAAACGCGTAGACTACAAATCATCTATCCGAAAACGCATAAAACTACTAGATCAAGCTGCTGTTACCGAGTTTTCAACCTTTACATATCAAAAGCGTTTTAACTCCTCAAAAGGGGTTTATTTTTATAATCCTTCACACGTTATAGTTGGTCTTAAAATTATTAAACAAGATGGAACTGAAACCATTATCGATATTGAAAAGGAAGCTGTAGAAGTTGATGGCGAAACAAAAGTGGCCATGGCCAATTTAGAAATTGGTGATATTTTAGACTATTTCTATTATAGTGTTGAACCTTTTAAGTCTGTTGAAGCTTTTGGCTTTAGTCCTGTGGAACAAACACTTGGCGAAGAATATCCTGTAATGGATTACAAACTGTCTTTTGAAACAGAAAATGATTTCTTCATAAATTTCAACTCCTATAATGGTGCACCAGAACTCAAGGAAATTGAAACAGAAAAGAATAGCACAAGACGTTATGAATTGATTGAAAAAGATATTGAAAAACACAAATATGAGCGTTGGTTTTACCCATTAGTGGAGCTTCCTGCTTATAAGTTTCAGGTGTATTTTGCAAGATCAGGTAAGTTTGAAGATCGTGCATTAGCTTTTTTACCAGAGAAAGAAGAAATTGTTAAGAAAACTGTTTCCAAAGAAGAAGTCTTAGATTTTTATGAAAAATATACACCTTATGGCGATTTAGGTTCTATGGAGCGTTTTGTAAAAGAAAACGAATTTAAAAGTGAACGCGAAAAGATAATTGCCGTTTATTATTTTGCACGTCATCAATATTTAACCCAATATGTAGAAGCTATTGTTGTAAATGAAGCTGATATACTAACATCCCCTTTTATAGCTACCAAAACCGTTCCTTATCTGTTTTCAAATGAGAAATCGTTTATAAGACACTTTATGGCTTTTTTATATGATTTTAAGTTTGACTATGAAGTTATAGTTGGTAAAAAACGTTATGATGGTCATTTAGAAGATTTGTTATTAGAAAGAAACACCAACGTTATTATAAAGGTCAATACACCTACACCTGTTTATTTGGAGTTTTTCAAAATTCATTCGGATGCCAATCAATTTCACCATTTATTAGAAGGTACACCTGTATATGCATTATCCGCGAACAAAAAGCGATTAGACCAAATTTCAACTGGAAAATTACCGCAATCAACTTATAGCGATAATGAATCTTTTAAAGATATTACCATTACATTACATGATGATTTTACTGGTTTTAATTACCAAGGTATTAATAAGTACAAAGGTTATGAAAAAACAGATCATCAATATGACAAACTAATCTTTAAGGATTATGTAGACGAAGATTATAAAAAATATGGAACAGAACCGTTTACAGAACAAATTAGAAATAAAAAATTACGCGCAAAAACGGAAAATGAACTTCAAGCATTAATTGAAAAACTGCGTGAAAAACAATCCGAAAGTCTGAAAGAAAGTATAGAAGCAGAAATGGATATTCAAGACGCAACAGACTATACTTATGCCATAAATGAAACAGGCCGTTATGGCTTTGATACCTATTTTACGTATAATGAAAGTTTTAATATTTCAGATGTATTCATTAAAAAAGCAGGTCCTAATTACATCATGGAAATCGGAAAGTTAATTGGCGGTCAAGTAGATTTATCTGACGAAGAACGCAAGCGAACCGAAAATGTGTATATGAATTACCCAAGAAGTTATAATTACAATATGACACTAAATATACCAGAAGGTTATTCGGTTTCTGGTTTAGATAAATTGAATAAAAACGTGGATAATAAAACAGGTGCATTTATGAGTACAGCAATTGTGAAAGGCAATCAGTTACTTATAACCACATCCAAACAGTACAAGAACAACTACGAAGACAATACAGATTGGCCATTAATGATGGCATTTTTAGATGAGGCATTTCAATTCACTAATGAAAAAATATTATTGAAGAAAAATTA
>DIAL01000133.1:1857-12503 GCA_002414705.1 Flavobacteriaceae bacterium UBA5079 | reverse complement strand
AGCTGTCTAAAATATAAATTTTTCAGACAGCTTTTCTATGTATTAAAAGTCCGCAGTTTATACGCTTTTATTTCTTTAACCACACGTGGCGCTAGCATAAGCGTTGTAAACATGGTTGGGAAAGCCATCAGCGCAAAAAAGCCATCAATTAAATTAATCATCATGCTTAAGGATGTGGTTGCGCCTAAAATAATACTCACAATATACATGTAATTATAATAGTGTTTTTTATCGGCTCCTATTAAAAACGACAAACATTTACTGCCATAATACGAATAGGAAAATAAGGACGAAATACTAAAAACCGCTATACAAACCAATAGGAGATATTTACCAAATCCAGGCATGGCATTTCCAAAAGCAGAAGCCGTTAAACTCACCCCATTTGCATCACTTGTTTGCCAAACACCTGTTACCAAAATTGCTAAAGCTGTTAACGTACAAACCACCAAGGTATCAATAGCTGGCCCAAGCATAGCAACCAATCCTTCACGAACAGGTTCCGATGTTTTTGCGGCGCCATGAGCCATGGGTGCGGTACCAATTCCGGCTTCGTTAGAAAACGCACCACGACGAATACCAAGTAACATTAAACCACCAATAACACCTCCTAAAAAGGTGTCTCCTTTATAAAAACTGGCGCTAAAAGCATCGGTAAAAATGAGACTGATATACTTGGGCACCTCTTGGTAATTAACAACCAAAATTATAACAACTGAAACAAAATACAACAGCACCATAGCTGGCACCAATTTGGACGCTGTTTTACTAATTCTATTTAAGCCACCTAAAATTACAATGGATGTAATAATAACTAAAACAATACCAACCGTTAAATTTGATGCCAAGCCTATTTCTACGCCATTTGGACGCAATAAAATATCGTTAATAGCTTGAGTTAACTGATTTACATTAAAAACAGGCAAAGCTCCTACCAAGCCACACACGCTAAAAAATATGGCTAATGGTTTCCAGGATTTACCTAAACCTTCCATTATAAAATACATAGGACCACCTTGTAAGTCGCCAGCACTATCACGACCACGATACATAATAGCTAATGTAGAGGTGAAAAATTTAGTAGACATCCCGATGACTGCACTCACCCACATCCAAAAAACAGCACCAGGACCACCAATGGAAATGGCAACCGCAACGCCAGCAATATTTCCCATACCTATGGTAGATGATAAGGCGGTTGTTAAGGCTTGAAAATGACTTATTTCGCCAGGATCATCTGGATTATCATATTTTCCGCGTAATACTTTTATAGCATGACCAAAAAAGCGAAAAGGCAAAAATCGTGATAGAATAAGTAAATAAAATCCGCCACCAATCAACAAAATAAGCAATGGCAAACCCCAAGCAAATGAAGCGAATTCGGAAATATATTGATTAAGTTGTTCCATAAATTTATTTGTAGTCATAAAAGTAACAAAGTAATTACAACTATTAACTATTCTTAAAAAGTATATGTTTTAAAACAAACAAGACTTTTTGAATTTTAGTTATTTAAAGCCTAACTTCGCTTATAGTCTGATATAAAACATGAAAACGATTCCATATCATTTCGTTGTAAGTAATTAAAACAAACATCTGAAGAATGAATTTTACAACAATAATTCTTAATATTTTATTAGTAAGTGTTTCAATAAAAGAATACAGAATAATTAATACAACCAAAGATAGTCCCGAAATAAAATTAAATAATTCACCTTATTATCAACAGTCTACAGACACAATAAAACCAAATAATAATTTTAATTTATTGATTAAAGGAACTAAAAATTATGATTTAATATTAACTACTGTACAAAAAGAGGATTATGATGTTGCAAAACAAATTAAAACTGCTCAAGTAATAGATAAAACTATTATTCCTTCTCAAGTAAATTTAACTGAAGGATGCTATACTGTAACAACCGGAGCTAAGACAATTGAAAATTGCTTAACGCACGATGAACAACTGATTAGTTTGTCATATCTCGGATACATAAAAAATTTAAATAGTTGTGTCGTTTATGAAAATTGGTTTGAATCAACTATGTCAAATCTTTTAATTAATTTAGAAGATGGATCAACCTCTTACATATCAGGCGACGAGCTTATTTTTTCTCCAAATCTAAATTTTATTTATAGTTATGCTCATGATGGAATTGATTTTGATGGCATTTCTTTGCATCAAATAATAGACAAAAAAGCATATCCAATTCTTATTACAGATTACGACATAGAAGAAAAATATAAATTTAAATTTAGTTCTTTTGGAAAGGTATATTGGGATTCAGATAGTACCTTTCTTGCTAGCCATGAAAAAGAATATTATAAATTTAAGATTCAAGATAAACAAATTACCCATCGAAATGAGTTTGAAGAAAATATTATACATTCTGAAAATAACAAGTTTATAATTAAAGTAGACAAACTAAAAGATGGTTCTATAAGATATACATCATGGAATAAACCAAACACTACAAAAGATAGACCAAACCTAGTTTTGTATAATGGAGAGCTTGAAAAACAAAATAAATATGGTTCTGGTTTTGATTATAGATTTGAAAACGGAGAATATCTCTATATAATAGAACATAACATAGAAACCACAAGCGCTAAACGTTTAATGTTTAGACTATATAAAAATAGTGAACAAAAACTTTATACTAGTTTAACAGATTTAAAAAAGGTGAAAAAGAAAAAATAAAATTACATAAACACTATATATAATCCATTACTAGTTTTCGCCTACCTTCAAAAGCCTAACAGACATACATCTTTGATTTATTTACTAACTTAAGTACTTAAATAGGTCAGAAACCATATTCAAAAACGATAAGCACATCCTCAAAAAATCCCATAAAAAAAAACGACACTAAATTTAGCGTCGTTTTTTTTACTTATAAGACAATAAGATATTTAGCTCTGTAAATAATTCTCAACATTCACGTGTATTCTATGCTGAATATCCGTTAAATCAGCTTTAACAAAGGCTTCACCTGTAATGTTTTCGTATAACTCAATATAACGTTCACTGACCGTTTGTATGTAATCATCACTCATCTCTGGAACGGTCTGCCCTTCTAACCCTTGAAAATCATTAGCAATTAACCACTGACGTACAAATTCTTTTGAGAGTTGCTTTTGTGTTTCACCTGTATCTTGACGTTTTTGATAACCATCAGCATAAAAATAACGGGATGAATCTGGTGTGTGAATTTCATCAATCAACACAATGTTGCCATCTTTTGTTTTACCAAATTCATACTTGGTATCTACTAAAATCAAGCCTCTGGAAGCTGCAATTTCAGAGCCACGCTGAAACAACTTGCGTGTGTAATCTTCTAGAACTATATAATCCGCTTCAGAAACTATGCCTTTTTTAAGGATGTCTTCTCGTGAGATATCTTCATCATGATCTCCCATGTCTGCTTTGGTTGCTGGTGTAATAATTGGTGTAGGAAATTTATCATTTTCCCTCATGCCTTCTGGCATAGTAACTCCACAAAGTAGGCGCTTTCCAGCTTTATATTCTCTAGCAGCATGACCAGATAAATACCCACGAATAACCATTTCTACTTTAAATGGTGTACATAAATGCCCTACAGCAACGTTTGGATCTGGAGTAGCAATCAACCAGTTTGGAACCAAATCTTCTGTGGCTTTCATCATTTTAGTGGCAATCTGATTCAGGATTTGTCCTTTGTAGGGAATCCCTTTTGGCATGACCACATCAAAAGCGCTCAACCTATCCGTTGCAACCATAACTAATTGCTCATTATTTATGTTGTACACTTCTCGGACTTTACCTTTGTAAAGGCTTTTTTGTCCTGGGAAATTAAAATTAGTATCTATTATGGTGTTATTTTTTATCACAGAATTAATTTTTTGAAATTGTTTTTGTTCTTTGCCTATTGTAAAAGAGGATGCTATTAATCTACATTTTCGATGCTTTTATAAGCCTCAATAACTTTCTTGACTAATCGATGACGAATAACATCTTTATCATCTAAAAATACCATCCCAACACCTTCTACGTTTTTCAAAATAAGTAAAGCTTCTTTTAAACCAGATATGGTACGCCTTGGTAAATCTATTTGACCTGGATCTCCCGTTAAAAGAAACTTGGCATCTTTACCCATACGTGTTAGAAACATTTTCATTTGGGCATGAGTTGTATTCTGACCTTCATCTAAAATAACAAAAGCATGATCCAAAGTTCGTCCACGCATGAAAGCTAAAGGTGCAATTTGAATAGTCCCATTTTCTATGTAATGCGCTAATTTTTCAGGTGCAATCATATCACGCAAAGCATCATAAAGGGGTTGCATGTATGGATCTAATTTTTCTTTTAAATCGCCTGGAAGAAATCCTAAATTCTCGCCAGCTTCAACCGCTGGACGTGTTAGGATAATGCGTTTAACTTCTTTATTTTTTAAAGCGCGAACCGCTAAAGCCACACCTGTATATGTTTTTCCAGTTCCTGCTGGACCAATGGCAAAAACCATATCGTTTTTACGCATACTCTCCACCAATTTCCTTTGGTTTGCAGACTGGGCTTTAATTAAACGACCATTAACGCCATGCACAATCACTTCACCACTACTGGCACTTGTTTCATAATCGGCTTTACTCTCGCTAGTTAAAACGCGCTCAATTACATTTTCATCCAGCTTGTTATATTTCATATAATGCTCCATGAGCATATTAAAGCGTTTATCAAATTCTTCCAGTAAATCTTCATCGCCATAAGCTTTGATTTTAGTACCTCTGGCTACAATTTTTAGTTTAGGGTAATACTTTTTAAGGAGTTCTATATTCACGTTTTGTGCACCAAAAAAATCCTTTGGTGATACGTCTTCAAGTTCAATTATGATTTCGTTCAAAAGCTAGGAGATTTAATTAAATTAATCTATTTAGTTTTATTAGTTTTGTGTTTAACAAAAATACACATTTTAAATTCGTGTAAGGTTAAAAAAATATCAACAATTCTAAATGGCCATCATTACATTAACAACTGACTTTGGAGAGCGAGACCACTTTGCTGGCGCAACAAAAGGCGCTATTTATAGTGAATTACCAGATGTTAAAATTGTTGATATCTCGCATTCTATCTCACCATTTAGTATTCCTGAAGCGGCTTATATTATTTTAAATGCCTTTAGTAGTTTTCCAAAAGGCACGATTCATATAATTGGGGTCGATTCTGAATTAAACGAAGAAAATAAACACATTGCTATTAAGCTGGACGACCATTATTTTATTTGTGCCAATAATGGTATTATGAGTATGATTTGTGCCGAAATAGCACCCGAAAAAATTGTTGAAATTAACATACACGATAAAATTATAACCAGTTTTCCGGTTTTAGATGTATTTGTAAAAGTTGCTTGCCATATTGCGCGTGGTGGCACTTTAGAGGTTATTGGAAAAGTAATTGAAACCATTAAACCCATCAAAAACATTCTTCCGTTTGTTAATGATGACCAGTCGCAAATAATTGGACATGTGATATATATAGATAATTATGGAAACGTTATTACTAATATTAAACGTGCTTTCTTTGAAAAAACTCAACGCGGACGGACTTTTGAAATTTCGGCAAGAAATAAAACCTTCAAAAAAATATATAATAAATATAGCGATGTGGTCGATTTTAGCAAACCTCCAGAAGAACGCTATGTTGAAGGACAACGCATGGTGGTTTTCAACGCTTCTAACTATTTGGAAATTGCGGTGTATAAAAGCAATCCGAACACCACAGGTAGTGCATCCTCCTTATTAGGATTAGAGCTTATGGATACGGTAACGGTTAATTTTATAAAAGAATAATTTATGTTCGTACGCATTGTAAAATTGGGTTTTGAACCAAAACATATTGACACGTTTCTTGAAAACTTTCACAAAAACAAACAGGCTATTCGCAATTTTGAAGGTTGCCAGTTTTTAGAATTATATAGGGATAAAAACAATACAAATGTGTTTTTTACGTATAGTTATTGGCAGAGTGAAACCGATTTAGAAAATTACAGACAATCCAATTTATTTAATAGTATTTGGGCCGTAACAAAACCCATGTTTAATATGAAACCGGAAGCTTGGAGTGTGGATAAATTGGAAACGCTTGAATAGTGAGTAATGAAATTTAATTTTTTAAAGAATGGATTCTATAGATAATACGTTTTTTCCTAAATCTCACAACTAATACCTAATACCTAAAATAATATGCTTGCAATCCTTAAAAAAGAAATAAACGCCTTCTTCGCCTCGTCAATTGGCTATTTAGTGATTGCCATATTCCTTATTTTAAACGGCTTATTTTTGTGGCTTTTTATTGGCGAATTTAATATTCTAGATAACGGCTTTGCTGATATGTCTAGCTTTTTTCTATTAGCACCATGGATTTTGTTATTTCTGATTCCTGCTGTTACCATGCGAAGTTTTTCTGATGAGAAAAAACAAGGCACATTAGAGTTATTAGTCACCAAACCCATCAGCTTATTCAACATTGTTTTAGGGAAATATTTGGGTGCATGTATTCTCATTATTTTAGCTTTACTCCCAACGCTACTCTATGTGTACACGGTTTACCAATTAGGAAATCCTGTTGGAAATATCGATTTTGGCAGCACGCTTGGCTCCTATTTAGGGCTATTATTTTTAGCGGCTGCTTACACAGCTATTGGTGTTTTTGCGTCTAGTTTAACAGACAACCAAATAGTCGCTTTTATTACGGCTGTATTTTTATGTTTCTTCTTTTACGTAGGTTTTGAAGGTATTGCTGATTTCGTTTCAAGCAATTTTATAGACCAACTCGGAATGAATGCGCATTACAAAAGCATCAGTCGTGGTGTTATTGATACGCGCGACTTAATGTATTTTATAAGTGTCATTTTACTTTTTCTAGTTTTTACGGTTCAACACATAAATACGAAACCCATTCGTAAAAAAGAATTGATAACGCTCATATTACTGCCTTTGGGGTTATTTCTATTAAACATTTTCACCCATGGTTTTTATCAACGTTTTGATGTAACAAAAGACAAACGCTACACCTTAAGTCCAGCGTCCAGTTCCATAATCGAATCGGTTAAATCGCCTATTCTAATTGATGTGTTTTTAGATGGCACCAATCTACCTTCAGAATTCAGACGTTTACAAACAGAAACACGTCAATTGTTGGACGAATTTAAATCGGAAAACGGTCAAATTCATTTCAATTTTATGAATCCGTTAGAAGATGAAGCGTCTCGTGAGCAAATCATTCAACAATTAAACGAACGTAGCTTAAAACCCATGCAAGTAACGGTTCAGGAAGCCGGAAAATCCAGTCAGGAAGTTATTTTTCCTTGGGCTTTGGCTAGTTATAATGACGTAACGGTTAAAATTCCTTTAATTAAAAATAAAATTGGAGCTACGAGTCAAGAACTTGCCAGCAATTCCATTCAGCATTTAGAATATGCCTTTGCAGATGGATTGAGTAAATTGGTAAACCCAAAGCGACGTAAAATAGCTATTCTAAAAGGAAACAATCAGTTACAAGATGTTCAGATTTTCGACTTTGCAAAAACCATAAAAGACTATTATTACATTGCTGCATTTACCTTGGATAGCGTTCAAAACAATCCGCAAAAAACATTGGACGATTTAAAATCCTACGATTTAATTATATCAGCAAAACCAACAGAAGCCTTTACAGAGACTGAAAAATTGGTATTGGATCAATTTACTATGTCTGGTGGAAAAAGCTTGTGGTTAGTTGATAGAGTTGCTATAGAACAGGATAGTTTATTTAATGCTGCAGGAAAAAATATTGCGGTTGCTCGCGACTTAAATTTAACCGATTTCTTTTTCAAATATGGTGTCCGAATCAATCCCGTTTTAATAAACGACCTCTACTCGGCTCCCATAACATTAGCAACTGGAGATGGTAGCCAATCCCAATTTCAGCAATTACCTTGGTTTTATTCGCCTTTGGTAAACGCGACGTCCAAGCATCCAATTGTGAATAATTTGAATTTAATAAAATTCGATTTTGCCAATCAAATAGACACTTTAAAAAACGACGTTCAAAAAACCATTTTATTACAAAGTTCAATACTCACAAAAATTGATGGAACACCTCGTGAAGTCAGTTTAGACATGACTACGGAAGAACCCAACCCAAATAATTATGTGAATGGGTATCAAAATTTAGCCGTTTTATTAGAAGGAAATTTCACATCGGTTTATAATAATCGGGTAAAACCTTTTAAGGTTTCCAATGTTAAAAACGTAAGTGTCCCAACAAAAATGATTGTCATTGCAGATGGTGATGTTATTAAAAACGACGTTGGTAAAAATGGGCCGTTGGAGTTAGGCTTTGATCGTTGGACAGGACAAGATTATGGCAACAAGGATTTTTTACTGAATGCCGTAAATTACCTACTAGATGATAGTGGACTTATAAACATTCGATCTAAAGATATTTCTTTGGCATTTTTAGACTATCAACAAGTAGCAGAGCAAAAAACCAAATGGCAAGTTATCAATATCGTCTTACCGTTAGTGTTTTTAGCGGTTTTCGGCTTGTTATTCAACTTTTTTAGAAAGCGTAAATACGCCAGATAATGCAATAACAAACTAAAAAAAAATCCTGCTTTCGCATGAATTAATGTTAATAAGTTTGTTTCCTATATTAAGCGGTTTAGGATATATTTGTATGATTAACTTATTGAACTCATAAACGTATTTTACATAGATGAAATTTATAGTATCAAGTACCTATTTACTGAAACAATTACAAGTTCTTGGAGGTGTTATAAACAGCTCAAACACCTTACCTATTCTAGATAATTTCTTATTCGAATTAAACCAAACAGAACTTATTATATCTGCTAGTGATTTAGAAACAACCATGTCTTCTAAATTAGAAGTAGAAAGCGATAATAGTGGTAGTGTTGCCGTTCCTGCAAGATTATTATTAGATACGTTAAAAACGTTTCCAGAACAGCCTTTAACCTTTGTGGTTGAAGAAAACAATACCATTGAAATTAGCTCAAACCACGGTAAATATGCCTTGGCGTATGCGGATGGTGCCGAATTTCCTAAACCAGTCACGTTAGATGATGCATCATCAACCACATTAAATGGTGATATTTTAGCAACAGCTATTAACAAAACTATTTTTGCGGCTGGAAATGACGATTTACGCCCTGTAATGAGTGGTGTATTTTTTCAGTTTTCTACAGAAGGTTTAACTTTTGTAGCTACAGATGCTCATAAATTGGTGAAATATTCGCGTGCAGATGTCAGCGCTTCTGAAGTAACAGAATTTATTATGCCTAAAAAACCGTTGAATTTATTGAAAGGTATTTTAGCGGCTAGTGATGATGATGTAACAATTGAGTACAACGATTCTAACGCCAAATTCACCTTTGAAAACGTCATATTAATTTGCCGCTTAATTGATGGTAAATATCCAAACTACGAAGCTGTTATCCCAAAAGAAAATCCAAATAAACTTGTTATAAACCGCAATCAGTTTTTAAACTCGGTGCGTCGTGTGAGTATTTTCTCAAATAAAACAACACACCAAATACGTTTAAAAATTGCTGGTGCAGAATTAAATATTTCAGCAGAAGATATTGATTACTCAAACAAAGCCGAAGAGCGTTTAACCTGTGATTACCAAGGTGACGATATGCAAATAGGTTTCAACTCACGTTTCTTAACGGAAATGCTAAACAACCTAACCAGCGACGATGTGCAGTTAGAAATGAGTTTACCAAATCGTGCCGGAATTCTAACACCAGTGGATGGTTTAGATGAAGGCGAAAACGTAACCATGTTGGTCATGCCAGTTATGTTAAATAGCTAACACAAATTCCTTCGAAGATTGGAATCTACAATATAAAAAATGCTCACCAATTAGTGAGCATTTTTTATACATTTAGTATACTTATCGCTCTATAAATCTACTTAACAAATTTAATAGATAACGGATAACTAATAGCTTCGCCATTGCTCGCTTTTATAGCATTAATGATTGGGAAAACAAAGGCTATAATGCCAATAATAATTAATCCTATAATTCCAAGACCTAGTAAAATAATAGCAGGAATACACAAAATAGCATATATAAAAATGCTGATTTGAAAGTTGACAATCTGCTTGCCTTGTTCGTCCATTTTAAAAACTTTATCTTTCTGTGTTACCCAAATAATAAGCGGCACAATAAGTCCGCCAAAACCGGTTATGTAGGTTAGTAACTGACTTAAATGCGTTAAAACTAATAGTTGGTTATCGTCTCTCATGATGATGATGGTTTAAATGATTGATGTATTTATAAGACGTATAAAATTGAAAATTGTTACAGAGTAAAGCTAATACTTTTAAAAAAAGTATGGTTTAACAAACCCGTATAAGTAACGCCAGCTTTGGTGTTAGAATCCGTATGACCGCTTTAAATTTAGGTGTTTCATACGGAATACAAAGTTACATAATTTTAAAAACTATGGATTTTGTTTAACAGATGTTTAGTGGTTTTCAAAAAAGGCACCAACAAGAAAAGCATTTGAGAATACCTTAAAAATGTTCAGGTCCTTGAAGAAATTATACGTTTTTTATTCAAAAAACTATATATGACATAGAATACCTTAAAAAAATTACAG
>DIAL01000133.1:923-1730 GCA_002414705.1 Flavobacteriaceae bacterium UBA5079 | reverse complement strand
CCTTAAAAAAATTACAGGTGCAAGCAATGAAATTCGTACTATTTCGTTATATTACTATAATATTAAAACAGCAATTATCATGAAAACAATCAAATTTAAACAGCAACTGCTACTCCTTTTCGGATTGAGCATCATTGCTTTTTCCTGCTCATCAGATGATGACAGCAATAATAACCAAAACACCCAAGCACAAATTCAAGCGAATGTAACAGCTAATACGTGGATTATAACACGCTTTGTTGATTCTGGAAATGATGAAACAGGTCATTTTTCCTGTTATGCCTTTGATTTTGGAGCTAACGGAACGCTAACCGCAACTAGTAGCAACAATACCTACACAGGAACCTGGAGTATTTCAGATAGTAATAGTAATGATGATAGCCAAGACGACCTAGACTTTAACATCAACTTCAATCTCACCAATGAGTTTGAAGATTTAAATGATGATTGGGATATTATAAGTTATAGCTCAAATTCCATAGCACTGATAGACATCAGTGGAGGCAATGGCGGAACCGATTATTTAACGTTTGAAGTCGGCTCGCCAAACAGCAATTGCACATCATCAACCCAAACCACCATACAAGATAATGTGGCAACAGGAACCTGGCGTATAACTAATTTTATAGATTCAGGAACTGATGAAACATCCAATTTTACAGGTTATAATTTCACCTTTAATAGTTCTGGCGTTTTAAATGCCAACAATGGCACAACGGATTACAATGGCAGCTGGAGTATAACAGATAGTAATAGTAGTAGTGATAGCCAAGATGATTTAGACTTTAACATCAATTTTAATCTCAC
>DIAL01000133.1:492-765 GCA_002414705.1 Flavobacteriaceae bacterium UBA5079 | reverse complement strand
TAATCTCACCAATAATTTTCAAGATTTAAATGATGATTGGGACTTTATATCGCAAACAGCCACCAAAATTGAATTAATAGATGTTAGTGGTGGAAATGGCGGAACCGATTACTTAACATTCGAGAAAAACTAAACCACCAAGTTAGTTTCGTTGTTTATATATTAATTTTAATTTAAAGCGCTTTAATATCAGGTTTTTCTGAATATTAAAGCGCTTTTCGTGTTCATGAATTTCTGGCTTTTGCAATTACTAAATCAGGACTAATATATGAG
>DIAL01000133.1:0-337 GCA_002414705.1 Flavobacteriaceae bacterium UBA5079 | reverse complement strand
TTTTACCACAGTACTTTGTTGTATTGCGTTATTTTATTTTGTAATATCGTTACAATTCGAAAGCTCTATAATTTTATTTAATAAAACACTTGCTTTAGTGTACCTTTTTTCCAATTCTATTAAAGAATATAAACTGTTCTCTAGGTCATTTTCGAAACGTATTTCTTGTAATAAGTCTATATTTTCAATGTCGAACTTTGTGCTTTTTTCATTTTTTTTATAGTAGTCAATATTAACTAGAGATCCTTTTTCACTTACAAAATATACTAGTCGGTTTGTGTTATTAGTTGAGCCAGTATGCCATTCTAGGATATCTGGAATTACTACATTAGACTGG
>DIAL01000048.1:15514-15840 GCA_002414705.1 Flavobacteriaceae bacterium UBA5079 | reverse complement strand
GGTTTAAAAATATATAGTTATCCGGAATTTCTGTACGAACAATCTAAAAACAAAACCCGTGTGGTTATTGGCGGAAGTCATGGGAAAACCACAATAACGTCTATGATTTTACACGTCATGCATTTCCATGATCGCGATGTGGATTACATGGTTGGTGCGCAATTGGAAGGTTTTGATGTGATGGTGAAACTAACCGAAGCCAATGATTTTATGGTTTTGGAAGGCGATGAATATTTGAGTTCACCTATTGATATGCGACCAAAATTCCATTTGTATAAACCGAATATTGCCTTGTTGAGTGGCATTGCTTGGGATCATATTAATGT
>DIAL01000048.1:5806-15371 GCA_002414705.1 Flavobacteriaceae bacterium UBA5079 | reverse complement strand
AGCAGTTCAAAATATTTGTCGACAGTATTGTTAATGGTGGCTCTATGACCTACAATGCCGAAGATTCTGAAGTCGCTCGTGTAGTTGAAGCATCTGAAAACACCATTCGTAAATTACCTTATTACACACCAGAATATACCGTTGAAAATGGCAAAACCCTTTTAGAAACACCTGAGGGTCCTTTGCCAATTGAAGTATTTGGTAAACACAACCTGAATAATTTAGCAGGAGCCAAGTGGATTTGCCAGCATATGGGAATTGACGAAGACGATTTCTACGAAGCCATTGCCACGTTTAAAGGTGCCAGCAAACGTTTGGAAAAAATTTCGGAAAGTAAAACCAGCGTTGCTTATAAAGATTTTGCCCATTCACCCAGTAAAGTGTCTGCAACAACCCAAGCTGTTAAAGCACAATATGAAGATAAAACCCTTATTGCTTGTTTAGAATTACATACCTATAGCAGTTTGAATGCCGAATTTTTAAAAGAATACAAAGGCGCTCTGGATGCTGCAGATGTAGCTGTGGTTTTCTATTCACCACATGCGGTTGAAATTAAGAAACTAGACGCGGTTTCCCATGAACAAATAGCCAATGCTTTTGAGCGTGACGATTTAATAATTTATACCAATCCCGAGGAATTTAAAGCCTTTTTGTTTTCTCAAGATTTTAATAACAAAGCCTTATTACTCATGAGTTCTGGGAATTATGGTGGTTTGGATTTTGATGCTGTTAAGGGGTTGTTGAAGTGATTTTGAGGTTTCGTTTACGTTGATGTGTAGTAACGTATTCTAAGGGTATGGCATATGCACTGTGTTAGGCAAAATGTTATTTGTTAAATTTACCGATGTTATCGAGTACGTAAATCAGTTGGTCTTTTAACTGTAATTCTCTTGAAATAGCTGAATTCAATAAATTGCCAATATCTGGATAAAAGGCGTATTTATTTATATAATCAATATCGTTCGATAATATTTCTTTTAATTTGAACACAAACCAACTCAATTCTTTGGGATTGTCAGTTACAACGAGAATATCCTGTTCCTTTTTAATTCTATTTTGATTGTCTGAAATAATCAAATTTGCTCCTGCAAAAACTTGATCAGATCGGGGCACAGCCTCTAACTCTAAAATAGATTTTTTCAAATTATTTAATTCCTTGTTCATTTACTAAATACTTAATTAATTGATCTAAAATGGGATTTGCTGATTTCACAATTCGGTCATCGTTTATTTCTCCTGGGATTTTTTCTCCATGAAAAATATTGCATCGAATCTGATATAGAATATCTTTTATTGTTTTCAAATTATTTTTTTCACATAGAATAAGAATTGTTCTTTTTGATTGGTCATCTATATCTTCGGATTGATTATATTCTTTTATTCTTGCCATATTTAAAACATAAAATCTATTTTCCTTTTTTAGTGATTCCTTTAAACTTTGAAAAATTTCTTGACCGACAACAATTTTGTCTGAATATGATTTCACAAATTGCTCAAAAATTAAATCTTCCGTATACTTCTCTATTATGGTAAAGTTTAATCTATCAGGTGCTTTAATATTAATTTCAATCCTTCCATTTTTCAAAGTTAATGAAGTACTTTGTGCTTGAACTTCAGTATCATCTATGACTGATTCTTTAATTTTTGTAAGGTTTGATTTCTTTCTGTTAAGTTCAGCTCGGTCTTTCACAGCGTCGTCATAAAATAAATGATAGCAAATTGCATTGAATGCAATCCAATTAGACATAAATTTTAAATATTCATTGGATGATTCTGTTGCTTGAGAAACCCAAGCATTTATCAAAGTTTTTTGTTTATCATCAAAGTACTTCTTCATCATTTCTAATTTTACCTAACGTAATAATATGAATTGTCCCTTTCGGGAGACAGGATCGAAGTTCGGGATATTTTTTCAAATCTACAATAAGTAGTTCTACGTATATTTTATTAAAAACGCAATGAATTAAGAACTCTTTAAATTATGAAGGATTGGATTTTGATGCAGTGAAAAAAATGATTTAGTTTTCTTTAGTTAATACCCAATAGACTCAATATATTCATTAAGTTCTTCAATAGTAGATTCAAACTCGAAAGCGTTATTTACTTTCCAAAAGTTTTCTGGATTATAACAAAAAGCATAAGCAAACTTGGCATACTCTAATTTGGTAGATTCAAAATCAAATAGGCTTGTAATTTGGGCAATTTGCGCAGACGTTAAGCAGTTACCTTTTGTAACTTGTTTAGCAAGCGTTAATTTAGAATCTGAAAACGTCTTGCTCTTTATGGATGTTAATGCTTGATTAAAATCTGTTTCATACATGGCATAACAATCCGCTTCTTCTATTATAACAACATCAGTCGTTCCACCAAAAGTAGTAGTGGTTGTTTGTGTGGTTGTGGCAGATACACCAGAATTTACTTGTATGCCAACACCTACATTGCTACCATTTGCATTAACACCAATGCCAACATTAATTTGGTCTCCACTTCCAGAAGTAGTTGTTGTAGTTGTTTGTGTTATAAATTGAATAGGAGGTAGCGGAACAGCATTATATTGAACCACTGAAACATTATTTGGTGGAGGCAAAATGGCTTGAAAAGGTGTGAAAGAGAAAAACTTTAGTTTACGTCCTTTTTTACTATTTTTAATTTTATAGACAAATTCGCCGCGATTACCGTCTACATCAACAGTCATCAGATATTTCTTTTCAATAGTGTCTATAGATTTGTCAGAAAAAACAATTTTGGTATCATAAAACTCATTTGTTAAATAATCTACTGCAATATTTACAGCAGGCGCTTCATTTTGTCTTATACTGTTTAGAAACAAATAAAATGGTTCTCCATCTTCCGAAAAAATAGTTAATCTGGATTCTTGAGAAAAAGTAAGTGCAGACACAAAAAGCATAATTAATAAGGAAACTTTGTACATAATTCTAAATTTTTATAAAAGGGTTTCTAAAAGTATGCCAAAATTAGTGTTTATTTAAATAAAGATAACTTTCAAGAAAAAATAAATACGAATCAATTGATTCCTTTTGAAGGCATTCTGGGAATTATGATGGTTTGGATTAGGTTGAAAGGGAAATATAAATAACCTAACTCTACTTATTTAGGTTGCTTTAACTTATAAACAGCATTTTTCAAATTATCCGGATCCTGTTTGCCAACGACTAGTTTAAAACCATTGCGTTCTAATAAATTTATGGACGCTGTATTATTTTTTTGTGTGTAGGCTTCTATGTTGTCCAGATTTAAGGTGTTAAATCCAAAACGGATGATGCTTTTTAAGGATTCATCCATAATACCTTTACCTTGAGAAATTGGGTTTAAATCGTAACCAACTTCTGCGGTTTTCCTGTCTTCTGAAAAATTCCATAAAGAAATACTGCCTAACATTTGGTCTTTGTCTTTTTCTGTAATAACCCAATATAAAGAGGTATTTGTATCAATAGCTTGGCTGATTTTATCAATAAAAGCCATGGCTTTTTCTTGCGTTTCTGCAGGTGGTCTTTTTACGAATTTATTAACATCAGTATCTGAACGCAAATAGGAAATTGCTTCCCAGTCGGAAGGTTTTAGTTTTCGAAGGTGCAAGCGTTCTGTTTTTATAACGTTAAATAGATTCATGTGTGTTTTTGTTAGCCAATTTCACAGGCTTCTGCCATGGTGTTAATTAGTATTAATTAATAGTAATATTTATAGATGTACTTTAGTTAAAAGTCAAGGGCTTTTTACTTGTTTTTTACCACAGTACTTTGTTGCCCAAAGTTATTTCTTTCGAGTTCTATAATATAAATTCCAAGTTCCCGAATTCGATTCTATAATGTCAGGAAATCCATCATTATTTATATCTCCAATTTCTATATTATAAGTATCGTCTTTTAAGTCCTCGCGTAACCCAATTTCTAAAAATTCGCCATTTTCTTGACCTAAATAAACATAATTTCGTTCCTCCGAATTTCCCTCAACAATGTCTAAATATCCATCCTTATTCAAATCTGCAACTTTAATTGATAGCGTTGAACGCACTGTTTTGAAATCATAAACTCTTTTAAAATTCAAATTTTTGTCGCCATAATAAATACTATTTTTTGAACCTAAATTTCCTACAACGACATCTAAAAATCCGTCATTGTCAAAATCTGCAATGTCAATAGAACGGGATTCTTCTTCTTTATTACCAAATTCTATTACTTTTGAAAAATTATGTTTTCCGTCATTTATAAAGATTTTATTTTTACTCTGTCGTTCAGCTGTAATTAAGTCCAAAAATCCGTCTTTGTTTATATCTACTATTTTCGTTTGAATTGTTTGGTCCAATAGGTTGCCATAAGTGATGATGTTTTTAAAGTTGCCCTTTCCGTCGTTTAGGCAAATTTCGTTTTCAGCTCTTCTATTTGAGAGTATTAGGTCAAAATCTCCATCATTGTCAATATCTGCGATTTCAAGATTTCGTGAAGGGGATATTGAGCCAAAAGAAATTTCTTTATCAAAATTTAGATTAGCTGAACCAAAGCATATTTTATTCTCAATGTTATCATTGGCTACTCCAATATCCAAAAATCCGTCATTATTAAAGTCTGCACTTTTCATTGCATATGAAGCGTCCATAAATTTCCCAATTGGTAATGCTGTTTTAAAACCTCCTTTGCCGTCATTAAAAAAGAGAAAGTTTTGTTCCGCCCAATGTCTGCCGTTTGCCACAAGTGCATCCAAATCTCCATCATTGTCAATATCAAATAATGTTATTGATGCAGTTCGGTTCGATTGTGTTCCAATTGAAAAAACTCCGTCAGCATTAAAAAATGATATGTCTTGAGCAAATCCATTAAATGAGATTGTCAAAAAAGCAAGTAACATTATTTGTGTTCGTATTTTTTTCATAATTGTGGGTAACGTTATTGTATAATAACTATCGTCAATCATATCAAGTAAAGATATCTTTTTTAGCCAACAAAAAAGGCTTACTAATTAGTAAACCTTTTAATATAAAAACAAATACCGTTACTTTGGTGTTTTTTTATGCGATTTCAACAAACAAGCCATCGTCGGTTTTTTCAACATTTGCGAGTTTATTTTTAGTGAGGTCTTTAATGGCTTTGTCCCATTTTTTATTGCTTAATCCAGAAGCTTCCTTTAAATCGTTTAAGGCTGTTTTTTCTAACTTTTTTAAAATCTCTAAAACCGCTTTGGCATCTTCACCTATTGCAACTGGTTTTTGTTCTGGTCGCATTTGTGGGAAGAATAACACTTCTTGTATGGATTGGTTGTTGGTTAGAAACATAATTAATCGGTCCATACCAATTCCCATTCCTGATGTTGGCGGCATACCGTATTCTAGTGCACGTAAAAAGTCATAATCAATAAACTCGGTGGCTTCGTCATCACCTTTTGCTGCCAATTTTAATTGGTGCTCAAATCGTTCGCGCTGATCTATTGGGTCATTTAACTCGGAATACGCATTGGCTATTTCTTTACCACAAACCATGAGTTCAAAACGTTCGGTTAATTCTGGATTGTCTCTGTGTTCTTTACACAATGGACTCATTTCCTTTGGGTAATCTGTAATAAAGGTTGGTTGGATGTAATTTCCTTCGCATTTTTCGCCAAAAATTTCATCAATCAGTTTTCCTTTACCCATGGTTTTATCTACGGAAATTCCCATACCTTTTGCAGCATCAAAAATTTCACTTTCGGTTTTTCCTGTAATATCAAAACCTGTGAAATGTTCTATAGATTCCGCCATGGTAACACGCGCATAAGGTGCTTTAAAATCAATATTATGTTCACCAAAGGTTGCTTTTGAAGTTCCGTTTACAGCTATGGCACAATGCTCCAATAACTGTTCACAGAAATCCATCATCCAATTATAATCTTTATAGGATACATAAATTTCCATGGCTGTAAATTCCGGATTATGGGTTCTATCCATACCTTCATTACGGAAGTTTTTTGAAAATTCATAAACACCATCAAAACCACCAACTATTAATCTTTTTAAATAGAGTTCGTTAGCAATTCGCATATACAAAGGCATATCCAAACTATTGTGATGCGTTATAAATGGTCTAGCTGCAGCACCTCCTGGAATAGGTTGTAAAATAGGTGTTTCAACTTCAAAATATCCAGCGTCATTAAAAAAATTACGCATGGCATTAAACAATTTGGTTCTCTTAATAAAAACCTCTTTTACATGTGGATTTACCACTAAATCGGCATAGCGTTGTCTGTAACGTTGCTCTGGATCTGTAAAGGCATCATGGATTTTACCATCGGCATCTTCGCGTGGTTGTGGTAATGGTTTTAATGTTTTAGATAATAAAGTGAAGTTTTTAACCATGACGGTTTTTTCGCCAACTTGAGTGGTGAAAAGTTCGCCTTCAATTCCTATAAAATCGCCAATATCTAATAGTTTTTTATAAACGGTATTGTATTTTGTTTTATCGTCTCCAGTACAAATTTCATCTCTATTGAAATACACTTGAATGCGTCCTGCACTATCTTGAAGTTCGGCAAAGCTGGCATTTCCTTGAATACGTCGCGACATTAATCGTCCTGCTAGTATCACCTTTTTACCTTCAGAAAAATCCTGTTTTACCTGTTTTGAAGTTTCTTCAACAGGATATAAATCTGCTGGATATGGGTTAATACCTAACTCACGTAATTTGGCAAGCTTCTCTCTTCTTACGATTTCCACTTCTGATAACTGCGACATATATAAATAAATTGTTTTTTATGAAGCCACAAAGATAATTACTATTCATTAGGATTTCAATATATTGTACTGAAAATCGACTGTAACGTTTTGGCTCTTTTGGAGTCCTATATATACATCAATCATTAAATCTATTTTATTATGAGTTTTTGGCGCGTTTTATTGTCTATTATCTGTCCACCACTAGCCGTTTTAGATAAAGGTTGCGGATCAATTTTAATTGTTTTTATTCTCTGGATTTGCGGTTGGGTTCCTGGTGTTATTGCTGCTTTGGTTATTTTAAATAATCCTAAAAATTAGTTTTTTCTCGCGAAGACGTAAAGTAGCAAAGTTGTTAAGACGTAAAGTTGTTAAGTTGAAAAATAATAAATTATTGTAATTTTGCATGCTATGAATAAACAGATTACACTTCAAGAATTAGGATTACGCGATTACAAAGATATTTGGGACTATCAAGACCTACTGTTTCAAAGTATTGTGGACACGAAAATTAAAAACAGGCGAGAAGATGCTAATCTTGAAACGACTAATTATTTCTTATTTGTAGAACATCCGCATGTATATACATTAGGTAAAAGTGGTGATATGTCGAACCTTTTAATTTCTGAAGCGCAACTGGAAGCTAAAGGTGCTAAATTTTATAAAGTAAATCGTGGAGGCGATATTACCTATCATGGACCAGGTCAAATTGTAGGTTATCCAATTTTGGATTTAGAAAATTTCTTTACTGATATTCATAAATACTTACGTCTTTTAGAAGAAATGATTATTCTGACTCTGGAAGAATATGGGTTAAAAGCCGAACGTAGTCCTGGAGAAACAGGTGTTTGGTTGGATGTAGGAACACCATTTGCTAGAAAAATATGTGCTATGGGAGTTCGCGCCAGTCGTTGGGTTACTATGCATGGTTTTGCACTAAACGTTAATGCAGATTTAGGCTATTTTGATAATATGATTCCGTGTGGAATAAAAGGAAAAGCTGTCACGTCTTTAAACGTAGAGTTAGGAAAACAAACTATTAATGAAACTGAAGTGAAAGAAAAACTCCTAAAACATTTTTCAACACTTTTTGAATCGACTTTTGCTTTAGAATCGGCAACAATCTAATTTTATAACACCTTATTTTTTTTGTTGAAATTCCTTTAGTTTTATAAACGGATTTGTAGCACGATTTTTAAATCCATGAATCCCGGAGCTTACTAATAATATAAAAGCAGCAACAATAGCAGTTATATAAATTATTTCATGTTCTGATTTATTGGCAACTGCTATAGCAATAAGTGCCCAAGCACCCACTAAAGCAAATTCACGCATATTACGTTTCCAGGTAACAATTAAGTTTATTATGGTTGCAATAATAATCATGATAAGCGTCCATGTTACTGGTGAAATTCCAAAACCATTCCAATTATTTTTTACTAAATAAGATGATACGTTTGCAATACTAGCAACTGTAACCCAACCACTATAAAATACAAATGGCCACCAAACAAATGCGATGATTGAAATTGGCGCATCCCATAATTCCATAGCATTATTAATAACAATTTTAAGAAGTGATATGAGTAATAGAAATATAAACACACAGGATAATCCAGTATAGCCATAAAGCCAAGCAAAAACCCAGGCACTATTTGCAACACACGATATAACAAACCACCATCCTGTTTTTAAAATGAAATCGTCATTTTTTACTTTAACAAATAGGCCTCTGCCTTGATAAAAAGCGAAACCTAAAAGTAATAAGTAGATAAATCCCCAAATAGAAAAGGCGTAACTTGCTGGTGTGAATAGAGACGTGAGATCTTTGGAAACATCACCAATCGTGGTATTGTTAATATTTCCAGTATTGGATAAATAGTTTATAATGATGGTTGAAACTAACGCAAAACCATTACTTATTTGAAGTGTTTTTTTCATGAGTCTTTAAATTTATTACAGATTAACGTTAAGGTATTATCCAGTTATAGATTTATCGTTTTGTTACTTCTTATTTATCACAACAACACAGGTGTTAATAAATTAATAATCAGGATGCATGTAATGGGTGTCCAGGTGTAATATTACCCTTCCACATTAAAAAACACTTTATAAAAGTGCATTTTTTTGTCTTCATCATAACCACGTTCTAGATATTCGCTGGATGCTTCTGGTGCATCAATATCTAGCTTGATTTGAATGTTGGTGTCAAGTTTTATTTCGGTTTTAATCTTTTTCTTTTCTTTATTAACTACCAATTCTGCCACATCAAACTGATTCCGAATCACCAAGTTTTTTTCACTTTCAAAGGTTTTTTTGTAATCGTCAAAAAGAGTTTTGTGTTTGTCTTCTTCAAACAATTCGTCTTTAAAATTCTCTACGTTAACAACTTCGTGTTCTTTGAAAAAATCGATAGTTTTAGCTAAAAATGTATTTTGTTCTTGATTCCCGTAGGATATTTTTAAAATATCTTCAGAAAAATCTTTACACAACTCAATATATTGTTGGGTATGGCTATTGGCATCATCTGCATATTTAATATTCAAAAAATGATTGGTCCAATATTGCGTGTCGTAATTATTGTTATCTGCACTAAAAATTATACGACCTTCGGTGTCACTTTGGTTTAATATTAAACAACCTTTATCTACTTTTTTACTGCTGATTCCTTTTTGAACTAAAACGTCATAACTGTTGTTTTCTAAATAGGTTTGAAAGAAATTGACTTTGTTTTCAATTTTAAAAATTCCGATAGCGTTGGTAGTCATTTCGTTAAACTCGATACCCTCAAAAAGAACGACTAATACATCGCCTGTTTTAATTTGGGCGGAATTGGATTGCTCAAATAAATGTTTCACTATGTGTTGG
>DIAL01000048.1:498-5706 GCA_002414705.1 Flavobacteriaceae bacterium UBA5079 | reverse complement strand
ATTGCTATAGGTGTTTATTTCGTTAAGCGAAATATCTGCATGGTGATTAAAACGGTAAGATTGTACCACAGAAGCAAAAGGTCTTAATAAAAACGGTAACATCAATTCATAACTTGCTTCATCAAAAATGACTTCTTTTTCAGAAAAAGCATTTTTAGTACTATTGTGTTTATTACCCACTTTATGGATAATACATTTGGAAATGGAAGCGTTTTTACGGGATATCATAATCTTATAATTGAGATTACAATACTAAACATTTCATGGCGAAAAGACATAAAAAAACCGAAGCTTTTAACTTCGGTTTTCAATAATCATTTCTAATAGTAATGAAAAGGTATTTAGAGTGCTTATAATGTAATTAAACAATTAAATTGGCTAATTTATCTGATAAATTAATATGGTGTTACTATCGCCTTTAGTAACAAACTCCAGGTTCCTGCCTTTATCCATATTTGCCATATCTATTTGAGATGTACCATAAACGGGAAAGTTAGAAAGTAATTTAGCATTACTATCAAACAGAAATACTTTTTGTGTTTGCTTGTCTGTTACGGATACGTAAATTTTATCATTTAAATAAAAGATATTCGGTTTGCTGTAATTTCCGTAATCCAGTTCGTAGGTATTTTGTTTTATGGTTAGTCTGTTTTCAGATAAGGCAACGAGTGTTTTACTAGTTGTTTCTAAATAATGCTGATCCGTTAGACCCAAATCTTGTGCTGCAGTGTTTCCTTTACTATCTATGGTAACCAATTTTCCGTTTGTGGTAGTAGTTGCAAAATTACCTTTATATAGATACATAGCTTCATCAGAATAAGAATAATTTACTTTTGGTGTAATACGTGTTTTTCCAACACGATCTAAAATATATAACTTATTGGCAGTTTTAAAAAGTAAGTAATCTTTTTTGCCAATTCTAATATGTTGTGGTTGATGAATAAGATTATCGGCCGCTTTTTCAAAAGTGAAGCCTTTTACTGTTTTTCCATTATCACTTAACATTAAAACATCTTTGCCTTGTGTAACCATGAGGCGGTATTTTCTATTGCTATCATAATCAAATACCGAAAGTGGCTGGGTAATAGCATCATTGAATTTTAAAGGGAATGGTTTAACATCCTTACCGTTTCGGTCTAAAACATACACACGATTGGTTGTTGCAAAAGCTAGTTGTAATCGACCATTTTTGTACATGTCTATTTGTTCAATTCTCCCTAAAATAGGACCTTGAAGTTGTTTTTTCCAAAGAATTTTTCCATTGCTAGAAATTAAGTATAAATTGTTTTTTATGTCCTGAACAGCTATTTCTTTTTCATTAGTGATATGATTCGTGACCAATTGCGGACTATTTAATAAGTCTGCATCAATTTTTACAGCAGCTATTTCGGTAACCGAATTTTCTACAACACGCGTTTTACTTTTCTGAATAACCGCATTTACATGTGCAAAATTGGTGTCATATATAAATTGTAAACCGGTTGCATTAAACGTGTTTAATTTTAAATTAAGACTATCGTTTAGGTTTCTATTAATAATAGTTTCCAGTTTATCAGGATTTATAACACTTAATATAGAAGCTTCATCGCTAAATTGTTCCTTCAGACTTTTATATTGACTGCTAGAACTAAATGTGGTTTGATTTTTATAACTCGCTATAATAGTATGTAGAAACTCAATATTATTAGAAAACACAATAAAATTGTCTATGATACAATATTTATTTGCCTCATTAAAATGGATAAAAGGCGATAAGATTTTTTGGAAAAGTTCCGGCTTACTGAAATTATAAATATCAATTTCCCGATACGTTTCTATCATGTCTTGATCGTTTAATAGCGCTTCTTTTGTAATATAAACATCTAATGAGTTTAATATAATAGCGCGATTGTTTCCTTCATAAATAACACCTGTTTCAATAACATTATCTAAAAGCGTTGTAGTTTGTATAGAATCTGCTTTCCTGTATGTGTTGAGGTTTTTGTTAAAAACCGTATAATCGTTAAAGGTAATACTTAAAAAACCATCACTATTGGAAGGTGTAATAGTTGCTAATCTATTCTCTTGAGGTGTCGTATTTTTGAAAACATCTATTAGTTTTTTACTCGAATCTGCCGATTTTACAACACCGTTTAGCTTTAGTGCATTTTGATTAATATCTACATCAAAAAACAAATAATCTGTTAATGTTATTGTGCTGATGTTTTCATTTATGAAAAAGCTATTAATATGATTGTCTTTTTTCTTATTAATAAAAACAGAAAGCTGATTATCTGCACTTGATGAATTGATAAGCGCTTTTATTGTTGGATCAATTTTAGCATCTTCAAGTGAAGCAATTAATAACGCTTTAGTTGATGCACCAATAAAAACACTGTCTTTTGTAATACTAAAAAGCGTTTGACTACCAACTTTGCTTTTGGTGATAGTCTGTTTTTCGTATTTTAAAGTTTCAATACTATGATTTGGTAGAGAATCTATCAGAAATAAATCTGGTTTTGTTTTGGAGATTATAGAAAAATCTAAACTATCATTCGTGTTAAATAACGATATAAATAAATCGTCCTCGGTTTTTAAATATTGTAAAACGGATAGTTTATCTGAAAGGTTTTTGTAGCTCTTGGATGTTTCTAAAGCCTGTAAAAATGAATTATTACTGATATTGCTTTTTAAACTACCAATATTTTTTACCTTAATAATGACAGCAGCATCATTATTGAGGTAATCCATTAATTGCGACTTCTTTTTGGATGTGTTACACCCTAAAAATAGCAGACTTAAAGCACATAAAAACCAAATGTTTTTCATTGAAGAGGGAATTTATACAAACCTACATAAATAATTTATAGGTTTAAAATGTATCTAGTCCGAAATTACAATTCAATTTTCAGCTGTTCAGGTAGTAATCTAAAGGATTTTCGGTGATATTTTGTAACGCCATATTTTCTAATAGCCTCTCGATGTTCTTTAGTTGGATAACCTTTGTTTTGTTTCCAATTATACATAGGAAATTCTTCATGAATGCTCTCCATATAGGCATCTCTATATGTTTTTGCTAATACGGAAGCGGCTGCAATGCTTAAAAATTTAGAATCGCCTTTCACTATGGTTTCATGTGGAATATTATTGTATGACTTAAACTTATTACCATCTACAATAATAAATTCTGGTTTAATTTTAAGCGTTTTTATTGATTGGTGCATTGCTAAAATAGAAGCGTTTAGTATATTAATACTATCAATTTCAGTTGGATAAATATGCGCAAACCCAAAAGCTAGGGCTTCACATTCTATAATAGGTTTTAAAATAAGGCGTTTCTTTTCAGAAAGCAACTTGGAGTCATTTAAAATAGGACTCTCAAAATGTCCAGGAAGAATCACAGCAGCTGCCGTAACAGGACCTGCTAGACAGCCTCTTCCAGCTTCGTCTGTGCCACATTCGTGTTTAAAGTCTGAAAATTGTAATTTTAGCATGTAAATAATTCTTAATATAATGACGTTATTATAAATTGTATATACATTTGCAAGGTCGAAAAAATAATTATGAGGAAAATAATTTTAGTCGTTTTTTTAATGTTCTGCGTGAATTTGGTCATTGGTCAAACAAAGCAACTATTAAATAGCGACGATTCTGTGATAGATAGAAATACAACTAATAACGATTCCCTTTCCAGACGTTCTACAGAAAGTACCAGTTATAAGGATATTAAAAATTTAGACGCTAAAATTGAACAATATCTTATTATTTCAGAAAGCAATGATACCACGTATGTAGATACTACCTTATCCATACAAAAGGAATACAAATTTAATTACTTACGACGCGATAATTTCGAATTGTTGCCATTTTCTAATGTGGGTCAAACCTACAATTCTTTAAGTTACATATATAAAAAGGATGCGTTAATGCCTTTGTTTGGAGCAAGAGCGCGTCATTTTAATTATATGGAAATAGAAGATATTAACTATTATGAAGTGCCAACGCCATTTACAGAGCTTTATTACAAAACAGCCTTTAGACAAGGGCAACAGCTAGATGCTTTTTTTACTGTAAACACATCCAAGCAATTAAATTTTTCCATTGCTTATAAGGGGTTGAGGTCTTTGGGTAGGTATCAGCACATATTAACAAGTACAGGTAATTTCCGTTTCACAACAAGCTATAAAACTAAAAACAATCGTTACTTTGCTAATGCACACATTGTTATGCAAGATTTGCTAAATCAAGAAAATGGCGGAGTTCGTGATGATAATATTCCGTTTTTTGAATCAGGAAATCCGGAATTTAGTGATCGAGCCGTTTTAGCAGTAAACTTTGAAGATACTGAAAACATCCTGAAAGGGAAACGTTTTCATTTAGATCATAACTATTATATTATAAAACCGAAAGATTCATTGTCTAAAAATGTACTGCGAGTAAGTAATATAGTTTCTTTTGAAGATAAGTATTATGAATACAATCAGGATAGTGAAAACGCATACTTTGGTGAGGCATTTCAGTCAAGTGGTTTAAGAGACCGTGTCACATTAGAGAGTTTTAATACAGAACTAGGTTTAAATTATAAGAACAATATAATAGGTGATGTTGCATTTAATATTGGTTATACCAATTATAATTATGGCTATGATAAAGTTGCTCTAATAAATAATAATTATATAACCAATAGATTAAAAGGAGATATAGTTTCTATAGGAGGACAATATGATAAAACAATAAGTGGGTTTAAGATTCATGCTGAAGCAGGTATAAATGTGGTTGGAGATTTTGATGGTAATTATATTTTAGGAAATGCGTCCTATATATTAAATGATAAGTTATCTGTTGGAGCACAAGTAAGCCATAATTCTCGAGCGCCAAATTATAACTACCAGTTATACCAAAGTGTTTACAAAAACTATAATTGGCAAAGTAATTTTAATAATACTGAAACGCAGCAGCTAGGTTTAAATGTCAACTCAAAGTTATTTGGAACCATTTCTGCCGACTTTACAACTATAAACGACTACACTTATTTCATGAAAGACGGCGTAGATGATTTAGTGAAGCCATTTCAAACCGATCAAACCATTAGTTACGTTAAAGTAAAGTGGGAAAAGGGATTTAACTTTTTCCGTAAGTTTACCTTATATAATACCATCATGTATCAGAACGTTCAAGACGATAGTATGGTGTTTAATTTACCTGAACTAACCACACGAAACACATTAA
>DIAL01000048.1:0-352 GCA_002414705.1 Flavobacteriaceae bacterium UBA5079 | reverse complement strand
ACATTAATGTATTCCAACAGATTTTTTAAGAATGCATTGTTTCTTCAAACCGGAATTACCTTTAGTTATTTCTCAAGTTATAAAATGGATGCTTATGATCCATTGTTAGCAGAGTTTTATGTTCAGAATAATCAAGACTTTGGAGCTTTTCCACGATTGGACTTTTTTGTTAATGCGAAAATTAGTCAAATAAGAATCTATTTGAAAGCAGAACACTTCAATTCCGCCTGGACAGGGTATGATTATTACTCAGCACCTAATTATCCATATCGAGATTTTACAGTTCGCTTTGGTGTCGTTTGGAATTTCTTCTTGTAATAAGGTCCGTAATTCGTAACAATCATACTATATA
>DIAL01000147.1:22843-27140 GCA_002414705.1 Flavobacteriaceae bacterium UBA5079 | reverse complement strand
AACGCTTAATAGAGGCTATTAAATTATTAGATTCATTAAAAACCGCAACGACATCTACACATGATATTTCTGCATGGAAACAATCCTGTTATGATGCAATGAATGACGATTTTAACACGCCTATTCTAATTGCGCATGTATTTGAAGCAGTAAAATATATTAACCAAATTCATGATGGAAAAGCGACGATTACCGAATCTGATTTAGAAATACTTAAAACAACTATCCATGCGTTTGTTTTTGATATTTTAGGTTTAGAAAACGTCAATAAAGCGGATAATTCATCCGATAAATTATCGGGAGCTGTAAAATTACTCATCAAATTACGCCAAGAAGCTCGTGCGAATAAAGATTTTGCCTTGTCTGATCAAATCCGTGATGAGCTAGCTGAAGCAGGAATCCAGTTGAATGATAGTCGTGAAGGGACGAGTTTTAGTTACTAGAAATGCGAAGGTGTAAAGTTGTTTTTTGTTAAGTCGTATCAATGTGAAACACATTTAGTTAAAATTAAGCTATATTGACATGTAAATCAAACCCTTAAGAAATGTACGTTTATTCATTTGAAAAATTAATTGTTTGGCAAGAAGCAATTCAACTTGCTTTAAAAACGTACAAAACCACTAATTTATTCCCTTCGGAAGAAAAATACGGATTGTGTTCTCAAATGCGACGATGTTCTGTTTCTGTTTCCTCAAACATGGCTGAAGGCACTTCAAGATTAACAAAAAAAGATAAAGCTCACTTTATGACTATTGCTTATAGTTCAGCTATTGAATTGTTGAATCAATCTATAATTTCGAAAGAGCTTCAATTTATATCCGAAGAAAATTATTTAGAAATAAGAAAGGATATTGAATCCTTTACCAACAAAATAAATGCGCTTCGGAAAAGTTTTTTAGCAACTTAAGTTAAACTTCTTAACATATAACCACAACTTAACAACTAACACCTTAACGACAAACAACAAAAACACTTTGCTAAAAAAGATACTCACATACCCATTTTTACTGCTCATCAAGATTTATCAAATCTTTATTTCGCCGTTAACGCCTTCAACATGCCGGTTTCAACCTACATGTTCTCATTATGCAAAAGAGGCTTTAGAAAAACATGGTTTCTGGAAGGGTGGAAAATTGGCGATTGTTAGGATTTTTAGTTGTCATCCTTGGGGACGTTCAGGTTTTGATCCTGTTCCTGAAAAGGATGACAACTAAAAATTGCCAACGCGCAGGCTCTCCCATTCTCTAAAAATGTACACTGTACATTTTCTTTACGTTTTGTCGCCTTGGGGACGTTCAGGTTTTGATCCAGTTCCAGAAAAAGATGACAACTAAAAATTGTCAACGCGCCATCTCGCCCATTCTCTAAAAATATACACTATGCATTTTCTTTACGTTTTGTTGCCTTGGGGAAGAAGTGGGTTTGATCCTGTTCCTAAAAAAGAGGACGAATAAAGTTGAAAAATAAGAGATATTTCAGTAATACCAACTTCCGTAAATCTGATTACAGTAAATAAAAAATAACATTTCATTATAAGCCCATGACTTTCGTATCCATTTCCATTTGCATATATTTACTCTTTTAAACGAAGCTTTATGTTATTACTACAATTTGACTGGAATCCCATTACTGGAATTGATATTTTCGGAAATTTTAAACTTCACTTTTATAGTGTTATGTGGATTGTTGCTTTCCTACTAGGATTTCAAATCATGAAACGTATTTTTCTAAAGGAAAAAGTGAGTTTAGACTATTTAGATCCACTCTTTATATATACCGTTTTAGCAACCATGCTTGGCGCTAGATTAGGTCACGTTTTATTTTATCAATCAGAATTAATTTCTCAAGATTTTTTCAGCATCTTTTTACCTTTTAAATTTAAAGGTGGTTTTGAATTTACCGGATTTCAAGGTTTAGCTAGTCATGGTGCTGCTATTGGAATTATTATTGGTATGTATTTATACCGTAAAAAGTACAACTACAAATCCCTTATGTGGATTTTAGATCGTGTTGTAATTTCAGTTGCTTCGGGTGCTGTTTTCATTAGAATTGGAAACTTTATTAATTCTGAAATTATAGGAAAAATAACCGATTCGCCATTAGGTGTTCGTTTTATTCAAGATTACTACAGTAAACGTCAAATTGTAGGTGAAACTGGTATTGAAAACTACAAAGAAGCCTATGCAGCAGTAACTAACAATGCACAGTTTCAATATTTACTGGATGCCGTTCCTGCACGTCATGCGGCACAATTATATGAATCTTTCTGTTATATTTTCGTCTTTCTTATCCTATGGTTTATTTATCAAAAAACCAATAAAGGGCAACAAAGCGGGTATTTATTCGGACTCTTTTTAGTGTTATTATGGACGGTTCGTTTCTTTGTGGAATTTGTAAAAGAACCACAAGGCGATGAATACATTACCTTGTTAGGTTTAAATACGGGACAAATGTTAAGTATTCCGTTTGTATTAATTGGGCTCTATTTTATGTTTGTATATAAACCGAAAACGAGTAAGTAGTTTCTATATGATCCGTCGTTATTTTAAAATAGTCATTCTTTCTACTACGCTATCTTCTTTAGCGCTATGCTCTTGTAAAGAAGAACCTAAAAAACCCAAACAAGCTGAAATTGTCTTTAAAAACGAAGGTACTTTAAAACTTTTAAAAACAGCGAACGATTCGGTTGTTGCCAATTTAGAAATAGAAATTGCCGATAACGAATTTGAAACTCAAACAGGCTTAATGTATCGAGAATCTATGAAGGCGAATCGTGGTATGTTATTTATTTTCCCCAATGAACAACCGCGTTCTTTCTACATGAAAAACACACGCTTTGCTTTAGACCTTATTTATATAAATGCCAATAAAAAAGTGGTGAGTTTTCAAGAAAACGCACAACCGTTTAATGAAAGCTCCTTACCATCCAATGCGCCTGCTAAATATGTATTAGAGGTGAATGCTGGTCTAGTTAAGGAATGGCAATTAGAGGTTGGTGATAGTATGAGCTTTATTTCAGAAAAAGATTGATACCACATCTGCTTTTTTAATTTACTTAAATTGCCTGTTTTTCTGTTGGCCATTTTGAATAGAACAAATCCAATTTCGCTATAAGTTGAGTTGTTTTTTTAAGCTGGTTTTGTTTTAGGAAAGTTTATGGCTAAACCAATTCTCAAACTGAAATTTCATCAAAAACCATAACACTATTTAGGTTTTATTTATTTGAAATTAAGTCGAAGGTTCTTCACTTTAAACAACAGAAACTTAATTTGTCAGTTTTAAAAAGCTACTTCTATTCGTCTTAAATCAATTAAAACAGAGCAAAACTAAACGCTACAACATTTTAAGAGTGACTCATTTTCAATATTAAATCTGTTTGCATTAACATTGAAATATAAACCCATAAAAAAGCCTTTTTGATGAATCTCAAAAAGGCTTTTTAAATATGATGAAAAGATTAGATTACGCGATTTCTGCGTCTTCTACTTTCTCTTTTTCTTTTAAAGCATTTGCAGCATCGCCTTTTTTAACAGCGTCATACATTAAAGGTGTTGCAATAAATAAGGATGAGTAGGTACCTACAATTACACCAACTATTAAAGCAAACATAAAGCCTCTAATAGAATCACCTCCAAAAATAAAGATGGCTAATAATACCACTAATGTTGTTAAAGAGGTATTTAATGTTCTGCTTAATGTACTACTTAATGATACATTAATCACTTTATTAAATGACCAAGCCGAGTGCTCATTAAAGAATTCACGAATTCTATCAAATACAACTACCGTATCATTTAAGGAATAACCAATAACGGTAAGAATAGCCGCAATAAATGCCTGATCAATTTCCATACTAAATGGCATATACTTGTATGTTAAAGAGAAAACACCTAACACAATCAAGACATCGTGGAATACTGCCGCAACCGCACCCAATGAAAATTGCCATCTTTTAAAACGGATTAAGATATATAAGAATACAACTACTAAAGATCCTAAAATAGCCCAGATTGATGATTTTTTAATATCATCCGCAATCGTTGGACTTACCTTATAGTATTTCATTAAACCAACCGTTTTACCCTGATCGTCACTAATAAATTCTTCATAAGAAAGACCAGACATATAAGGCTGTAACTCGGTGTATAATGTATTTCTGATTTCCTCATCAATAGCATTATCTGTTTCGTTTACTTTATACTTGGTTGTAATTTTTAATTGATTGGCATTTCCGAACGTTTTAGCTTCTGCACTACCAAAGGCATCTGCTAATGTTTCTGAAATTTCGTTAGCACTA
>DIAL01000147.1:17884-22686 GCA_002414705.1 Flavobacteriaceae bacterium UBA5079 | reverse complement strand
TAACGGCTTCAGCAAAACGAACTTGGTACGTTCTACCTCCAACAAAATCGACACCTTGATCTAAACTGTTTGTGAATAAAGATCCTAAACTTACAAGAATGAATGCACCAGAAATGATGTAAGCCATTTTGCGTTTCTTTAAGAAATTGATGTTAATATTTCTGAAAAGGTTTTTTGTAATAGCTGTTGAGAAATCTAAATTCCCATTTCTGTTTGCATACCAATCTACTATTAAACGTGTAATAAAGATAGCTGTAAATAAAGAGGTTGCAATACCAATTAATAAGGTAGTAGCAAATCCTTTAATTGGACCAGTTCCAAAGATGAATAAAATTAAAGCGGTTAAACCAGTTGTGATATTCGCATCTAAAATGGAAGATAGTGCATTACTGAAACCATCATCAATAGATTCTTTTAAACCTTTTCCTTTGGCAATTTCCTCTCGAATACGCTCAAAGATAAGTACGTTAGCATCCACAGACATACCAATGGTTAATACAATACCAGCAATACCAGGTAATGTTAATACAGCACCTAATCCAGATAGCACACCAAAGATTAATATAATATTAAATATCATAGCAATATCAGCAAATAGACCTGCTTTACCGTAATAAAGGAACATCCATACTAATACCAATGCTAATGCAATAAGGAATGACATTTGACCACTTTCAATAGCTTCTTGACCTAATGACGGACCAACAACTTCACCTTGAATAATATCTGCAGAAGCAGGTAATTTACCAGCACGTAACACGTTTGCTAAATCCGTTGCCTCATTTAATGTAAAGTTTCCAGAAATGGATGAGTTACCGCCTGCAATTGGCCCAGTTGTAACGCCTGGTGCAGAATATACCACATTATCTAAAACAATAGCAATATTAGATTGTTGTGTAAATGCTGCTCCAGTCATTTCTTCCCAGATTTTAGCACCTTTAGAGTTCATTTGCATAGAAACCGTTGGTTTACCCATTGGGTCATACTCTTGACGTGCATCAGTAACAACAGCTCCACTTAATTGTGGTACATTATCTCTATTGCTTTCTAAAGCATATAACTCAACAATCTCACTGTCTTTTGCAGGCTTACCAAATGCAAATTTTGTGAAGCGTTGTTCGCCTGGTAATAAAGAACGTACTTGAGTCATATTTAAATACCCCATAACTTGATCTCTATCCTTAAGGTTTACCATAGCAATGGCAGCAGGATTTTGAGATTGGAATAACAAATCACGTAATGGATTAACTTCTGTAGCTGTAGAATCTGGATCTGCTCCTAATAAATCTTCAATGGCAGCATCTTCAGAATCTTGAGGTTCAGTTTGCTCTGCAACGTCTTCTGTTTTTGGCGCTTCAAGTTCTTTTAAAAGATTGTTAGCATCAAATAAAAACTGTCCAAACATATCACGCTTGTATACATCCCAGAATTCTAATTGTGCTGTACTTTGTAATAATTTAATAGCACGCTCCTTGTCTTTAACACCAGGAAGTTCTACTAAAATACGACCAGAACTACCCAAACGTTGAATACTTGGAGATGTTACACCAAACTCATCAATACGCTTACGTAATACCTCAAAAGCAGAAACGATAGACTCGTCAATTTTACGTTCAATAATAGGTTGCACTTCACCATCTGTCATGCTACCTTCTATTTCGCCATCAAGTGCGCGTGTGTAAAATATATCTGGAGAAGCTAATTTAGTATCACCTTTTATTTTATCGAATGCAACAAAGAAATCAGTAACGTAATCGTTTTGACTATTCTTTTGAATTTCATCAGCATCATCTAAAGCTTGATTGAATACTGGATTTTTGCTGTAGTTTGCTAATCCTTTTAAAATATCTTTTACAGATACTTGAAGAATTACACTAACACCACCTTTTAAATCCAAACCAAGGTTCATGGAATTTTCCTTAACTTCAGAATAGGTATAACTAGCTACTCCTAAATTATAAACCTCTACATTATCAAGAGAATCTAAATACTTACGCTCTTTTACCTCATCGCCATTTGAAAATGCCACAGCTTGGTCGTCAATACTATTTGCCTTAAAAGTGAAAGACAACTGATAAATACTTACCAGTCCAAACAAAATTGCAAACAGTTTTACTAATCCTTTATTTTGCATTATGTGTTAAATTATGATTTATTGTTGATATTTTTAAAAACGAGCAAATATATATCTTCTATAATGATTTAACAAAAGGTTTGCATAGTTTCTATTCGTTTTTAAACAAAAAAAACAGCTGAATTAGCTGTTTTTTTTGTTTTATAATTAAATGAATTTTACATACCATTTAAATTATCCGATTTTTTGTAACCTTCAGGAGGTGTCATATCAAATTTTTCGTCAGAAACAGTTTCTTTATTAATTTCTGTAACCTCACTAGTAATGGTTAATGCCATTCCCATTTGACTTACATCCATTTTCATATACAATGGAAAACCATCAATTTTAGCACCCATTTGAGCCACTTGAGGATTCATTGCTTGAATTTTATCTGTAACATACATATCAATGGCTACAGTTGCACCATCTTTTTCAACAGTTACATTGTACTCTTGACACACATAACCTAAAATAGTTTTGGTTTCATCGCCTTTTACAACTTGTGTATCTTTCATGTCTTCTTCACTGATAGTCATATCTGAAACTGAATACATTTTACCAGTCATTTGATTATCCATGTAAGTTAACATTTCTTTGGTTTCACCATTCATAATAGTTGTGGTGTTACCTGACATTAAGTTAAACGTTTCAGAACGTGTTTTGTCTGATTTAAAATAGGTTGTTGTAAGAATATCACCAACCATAGCCAATTGCGCTTGCATTTGCTCATTATCACTAGACATGGTTTGTTTAGATTTTGCAACACCTTCTGTCATGGCGTCTTGAGCAAAACCTGTTAAGCTTAACGCGAATACTAAAACAAAAATTAGTTTTTTCATGTGAATTATTTTTTAAATTATTTATTGATTAATTGTCGTTTTAGTATCCCAAAACAACGGATTTCAGTTTATACAATTACAATGCCAAAAGACTATTTGTTTTTCTTACACCTTCTGCACTTTCTTGCATGTGGGCTTTTTCTGCATCAGATAATTCAATTTCAACAATTTTCTCGATACCATTGCGACCTAAAATTACAGGTGCACCAATACAAATATCGTTTAAACCGTATTCACCTTCTAATAACACAGAACATGGAAACATTTTTTTCTGATTACAAGCAATAGCTTGAACCAATCCACTTACCGCAGCTCCTGGTGCATACCAAGCAGATGTTCCTAATAATTTAGTTAAAGTCGCGCCTCCAACTTTAGTATCTTCAAGAACTTGGTTTAGGCGATCTTCAGATAAAAATTCAGAAACCAAGACACTGTTACGTGTTGCTAAACGCGTTAAAGGCACCATTCCAGTATCACTATGACCACCAATTACCATTCCGTCTACATCACTTATTGGAGCCTCTAAAGCTTCTGCTAAACGATATTTAAAACGAGCAGAGTCTAATGCGCCACCCATTCCAATAATACGGTGTTTTGGTAAACCTGTTGTTTTATGAACTAAATACGTCATGGTATCCATTGGATTACTAACCACAATAATAATTGTATTAGGCGAATGTGCAATTAAGCTTGAAGAAACTGTTTTTACAATACCTGCATTAATACCAATTAACTCCTCACGTGTCATACCTGGTTTTCTTGGAATACCAGACGTAATAACGCAAATATCACTATTGGCAGTTGCCGAATAATCATTAGTTATACCTGTTATTTTAGTATCAAAACCGTTTAATGAAGCTGTTTGCATTAAATCCATAGCTTTACCTTCAGCAAAACCTTCTTTAATATCTAACAGAACGACTTCTGAAGCAAAATTTTTAATAGCTATGTATTCTGCACAACTGGCACCTACTGCTCCAGCTCCTACTACTGTTACTTTCATAATATTATATGTTTTAAATGTGTTGATTTTTAAGATTGCAAAATTACGAATAAAAATAGTGCAAATGAAAAAGCAGAAGAAATATCTTCTGCCTTAACTTTATTTATGTAAATTACTTACGCATCAATATTAGCATAAACAGCATTCTTTTCAATAAATTCTCTACGAGGTGGCACTTCATCACCCATAAGCATTGAGAAAATACGATCTGCTTCTACACCATTATCAATTTGAATTTGACGTAATGTTCTAAATTCTGGATTCATAGTGGTATCCCAAAGTTGCTCGGCATTCATTTCTCCAAGACCTTTGTATCGTTGGATTTTAGAATTTTCACCAAAATCGTTTAAAATAGCAGCACGTTCATCATCATTCCAAGCATATTGCTTTTTAGCGCCTTTTTTAATTAAATATAAAGGAGGCGTTGCAATATAAATATGGCCATTTTCAATTAATTCTTTCATATATCTAAAGAAGAATGTTAGAATTAAGGTTTCAATATGACTACCATCAATATCGGCATCACACATAATCACCACTTTATGATAGCGTAATTTTGATAAGTTAAGCGCTTTACTATCATCTTCCGTACCGATGGTAACGCCAAGCGCAGTAAATATATTTTTGATTTCTTCGTTTTCAAAAACCTTGTGAGTCATAGCTTTTTCCACGTTCAAAATTTTACCACGCAATGGCAAAATAGCTTGAAATGCACGATCACGACCTTGTTTAGCCGTTCCACCTGCCGAATCTCCCTCTACTAGGTAAACTTCGCATTTAGCAGGATCTTGTTCAGAACAATCTGATAATTTTCCTGGCAAACCACCAATACTCATAACCGTTT